>NZ_RPSE01000056.1:0-24262 GCF_003949955.1 Streptomyces sp. WAC05292 | reverse complement strand
TCACATACGACCCCGCCTAGTGGACGCCGGGCGGCGGCCGCCCGGCGTCCACTAGGCGGGGTCGTATGTGACGTGGGTCCTATGGGGCGCCTCACGCTCCAGAGCGCCCGAACTCACCCCGTGTAGCCGCCTATGCCCCTTTTGTTGTGTGGCCGGAGCCACTTCCGGCCCCCGGATCGAAGGAAACGGGCGCCTCGAACGCCGCTTTGCGAGTCGCCCGCCGCAGCGCCTTCAGAAGCGTCCCGCCCAGCAGGAGCGTCAGCACCACCGTCAGGACGGCCCGCCCCAGGTCCCAGCCCAGGGACGTCGCCGCGCAGTACGCGAGGAACCGCGCGAGGTTCGCCCCGACCGGCTCCCCCGGGTGGAAGGAGATGCCCTGGCCCATGCCCTGGAGCAGCACCCAGCCCTGCAGGTTCATGACCGTCCCGTACGCGAACGAGCCCGCGAACCCGTACGCCGCCAGCATCGCCAGCTCCGCCCGGCCCCGGATCCGCCGCGCCCCCGGCAGCAGCCCGGCGCCCAGCGCGAACCAGCCCATCGCCAGCATCTGGAACGGCATCCACGGCCCGACCCCGCCGGTCAGCAGGGCGGACGCGAACATCGTCACCGCGCCCAGCACGAAGCCGAAGCCGGGGCCGAGGACGCGCCCGCTCAGCGCCATCAGGAAGAACATCGGCTCCAGGCCCGCCGTCCCCGCGCCCAGCGGCCGCAGCGCGGCCCCCACCGCGGCGAGCACCCCCAGCATCGCGACCGCCTTGGCGTCGAGGCCCTGGTCGGCGATGGTCGCGACGACCACGGCGACGAGCAGCGGCAGCAGCGCGGCGAACAGCCACGGCGCGTCCTGCGCGTGCGCGAGCCCGGAGCCGGCGTCGGCCAGCAGCGGCCAGCCGAACGCGGCCACGCCGATCAGCGAGACCAGCACCAGGGCGGCCGCGGCGCGCGGCCCGATACGGACGGGCCGGCTCACCGCGCCGCCTCCGCCCCGGCAGCACCCGCCGCACCGTCCGCCCCCGCCGCACCGTCCTGCGGGGGCGGCCCGTCCAGGGCGCGCGCCACCTCGGCCACCGTCAGCCAGCGGCCGGGCGCCAGCACCTTCGCGACCTGCGGGGCGAACGCCGGAGAGGACACCACCACCTCGGCGGTCGGGCCGTCCGCGACGACCTCCCCGCCCGCGAGGACCACCACCCGGTCGGCGAGCTCCGCCGCCAGCTCCACGTCGTGCGTCGCGAGGACGATGCCGTGCCCGTCCGCCGCCAGCGCGCGCAGGATCCCCACCAGGCGCGCCTTCGCCGCGTAGTCCAGGCCGCGCGTCGGCTCGTCCAGCAGCAGGAGCCGCGGCCGGCCCGTCAGGACCAGTGCCAGGGCGAGCGCCAGGCGCTGCCCCTCGGACAGGTCCCGCGGGTGCGTCCCGTCGGCCACCTCCGGCAGCAGCGCCGACACCAGGGCCCGGCAGGATCCGGGGGCCGCGCCGGCGTCCGCGTCCGCTGCCGTGCACTCCCCGGCCACCGTGTCCGCGTACAGCAGGTCGCGCGGATCCTGCGGGACGAGGCCGACGCGGCGCACCATCTCGGCGGGGGCCGTGCGGTGCGGGGGCAGGCCGCCGACCGCCACCTCGCCCGAGGCGGGGGCGAGGGTCCCGACGAGGGCGGAGAGCAGCGTCGACTTGCCGGCGCCGTTGCGCCCCATCAGCGCCACCGTCTCGCCGCCCGCGACCTCCAGGTCCACACCGTGCAGCACCTCCGCGCGGCCCCGCCGCACGGACAGGCCGCGCACCCGCGCCACCGCGCCGCCCGAGACGGCGGGGGCGGCAGGGGCGGGCGTACCGCCGCGGCGGAGCAGCCGCGCCACGAACCCGCCCGGCCGGGGCGCGGCCGCAGGCGCGGGAGCCGCCGGGGGCGGGGACACGGCGGGTACCGGCCTGTCCGCGCGGCCCGCCGGCTGCGGCCCGCGCTCCGACGGGGCCCCGGGCCCCGCTCCGGCCCCGGCCAGCCGGGCGCGCAGCGGGTCCGCGAGGCGGCGGGCGTCGCGCACCGACAGCGGCAGCGGCGACCAGCCCGCCAGCCGGCCCAGCGAGACCACCGGAGGGCGGACGGGCGAGACGGCCATCACCTCCTGCGGCGCCCCCAGCACCGGTGCCGCGCCCGGGCCGGGCAGGAGCAGCACGCGGTCGGCGTACTGGACGACCCGCTCCAGCCGGTGCTCCGCCATCAGCACCGTCGTGCCGAGGTCGTGCACCAGGCGCTGGAGCACCGCGAGGACCTCCTCGGCCGCGGCCGGGTCCAGTGCGGAGGTCGGCTCGTCCAGCACCAGCACCCGCGGATGCGCGGTCAGGACGGAGCCGATCGCCACCCGCTGCTGCTGCCCGCCGGACAGGGCGGACAGGGGGCGGTCCCGCAGCTCGTTCAGGCCCAGCAGGTCCAGGGTCTCCTCGACGCGGCGGCGCATCACCGCCGGCGGCAGGCCCAGCGACTCCATCCCGTACGCCAGCTCGTCCTCCACCACGTCCGTCACGAAGTGGGCCCGCGGGTCCTGCCCGACCGTGCCGACGACGTCGGCGAGCTCCCGCGGCCGGTGCGTGCGCGTGTCGCGGCCGGCGACCGTGACCCGGCCGCGGAGGGTGCCGCCCGTGAAGTGCGGCACCAGCCCCGAGACGGTCCCAAGGAGGGTGGACTTGCCGACGCCCGACGGGCCGACGAGCAGCGTCAGCTCCCCCTCGGGAACGGTCAGGTCGACGCCGCCCAGCGCCGGCCGGGGGGCGCCGTCGTACGTGACCGACACCTGCTCGAAACGGATCACGGGGACGACTCCTCGGGTGGTACGGGTGCCACGAAGGCGGGAAGCAGGCCGATCAGGACGGCGGCCGCCGCCCCCGGCGGGAACTCCGGCGCCGCCAGCGGGATGACGCCCGGCCGCAGCGCCTGCGGGTCGGTGCCCGCGGCGTACGCGAGCAGCACGGCGACGGCCGCACCGGAGCCCGCGACCAGCCACGCCCGCGCCCCCCACCGGTCGGGCCGGTAGCGGGTCCGCACGCTGCGCCGGCCGCCGAGGCGCAGGCCCGCCACGGCCAGGGCCAGGCCGGCGAGCAGCGCAGGCACCCCGTACGCGGCGCCTTCCGCGGCCAGCAGCCCGTACGTGCCCGCGCACATCCCGAGCAGGCCGCCGAGCGTCAGGCAGGCGGTCGTGCGGCGGACGGCGGCCGGGACTCCGGCGGTACGGCCGTAGCCGCGCGCGTCCATCGAGGCGGCGACGGCGATCGACCGCTCCAGGGCGCCCTCCAGGACCGGCAGGCCGATCTGGAGGACGGCCCGCACCCCGCCGGTCGGACGGCCGCGCAGCCGGCGGGCCGTCCGCAGCCGGGCCACGTCCGCGACCATGTTCGGCGCGAACGTCATGGCGACGACGACCGCCACGCCGGCCTCGTAGAGGGCGGCCGGGAGGGACTTCAGCAGCCGCGCCGGGCTGGCGAGCGCGTTCGCCGCGCCCACGCAGACCAGCAGGACGGCCAGCTTGGCGCCGTCGTAGAACGCGAACACGAGCTGCTCGGCGGTGACCCGCCCGCCGAGCCGGACCCCCTGCGCCCAGTCCGGCAGCGGCACCTCGGGCAGGGTGAACAACACGTGCGTACCGGGCAGCGGCGAGCCGAGCAGGGCGGAGAACAGCACGCGCAGCCCGATGACGAACAGGCCCAGCCTGAGGAACGCCCCGTACGACCGGGCCCACGGCGCGGAGGTGCGCCGCGCGGCCACCACGTAGCCGGCGACCGCCGCGATCAGGCCGAGGAGGAGCGGGTTGGTGGTCCGGGAGGCCGCCGCGGCCATGCCGAGCGCCCACAGCCACCACGCCCCGGCGTGCAGCGCGTTGCCCCGCCGGGCCAGCGGCGCCCGCAGCCGCCGAAGCGGCCCTGTGCGGGCGCCGCGGCGCGGGCCGGGCCCGGGAACGGCCGCCCCGCCGGGGCCGGGATTGGTCCGCACGGGTGGGCTTCGCGGCGTGGCGGGGGGCGGCTGCCCGGGGCGCGCCGGGCGGTCGATTTCAGTGTGTCTCGGCACCCGGTGTGATCAGCCGCAAATACCGCCGAACGTGATCAAGCCGCCGGCCCGCCGTCTCACGTCGTTCACGCCCGCCCGGAGGTGGCACCCATGTCCCGTAGAAGGCGCAGGCCCTTGGCGCTCCTGACCTCGGGAGTCCTCGCACTGCCGCTGCTCGCGGGCTGCGGCTCGGGCGACGACGCCGGCCCCGCCGCCGCGGGGCCGGACATCGCGCCCACCGCGCGCGAGAAGGTCGCCGACGGCGGCGTGCTGCGCTGGGCCGTCGACAGCCTCCCGGACACCCTGAACACCTTCCAGGCCGACGCCGACGCCACCACCGGCCGGATCGCCGGCGCGGTGCTGCCCCAGCTGTTCACGATGGACGCCAAGGGCCGGCCGGTGGCGAACCCCGACTTCCTGGAGAAGGCGGAGATCGTCGAGCGGGAGCCCAAGCAGGTCGTCCTTTACAAGCTCAACCAGCAGGCCGTCTGGAGCGACGGCCGGGAGATCGGCGCGGCCGACTTCGTCTCCCAGTGGCGGGCCCTCAGCGGCAAGGACTCCGCCTACTGGACCGCCCGCAACGCCGGCTACGAGCGGATCGAGAAGATCGAGAAGGGGAAGACCGACCTGGAGGTGCGGGTCACCTTCCTCAAGCCGTACACCGACTGGCGCTCGCTGTTCTCCCCGCTCTACCCCAAGCAGGTCACCGGCACGCCCGACGCCTTCAACGAGGGCGCGCGCGGCACGCTGAAGGTGACCGCGGGCCCCTTCAACCTGGGCGCCGTCGACAAGAAGACCGGCACCGCCGCGCTCACCCGAAACCCCCGCTGGTGGGGCCGGCCCGCCAAGCTGGACACCCTCGTGCTGACCGCGGTGCCCAGGGCCGAGCGCCCGGCGGCGCTCGCCTCCGGGAAGGTCGACCTGGCCGAGGTCGACCGGGCCGGCGCCGACCGGATCGAGCGGGCCCGCAAGGAGGCGGGCTCCCCCGCCGGCGCGGCCGGCGCCCCGGCGCCCGAGGCTGACCCGGCGGCCGCCGCGGCCGCGGCGACGCTGTCCTGGGCGGCCGCACACGGCACCGACGAGGCGAAGGCCGCCGCGGAGGAGGAGCTGCGGGCGAAGGCCCAGGAGGCCGCCGCCCGCTACCCGGCCGAGCAGGCGGCCCTGCGGAACTTCACCGTGCGCCGGTCGCTGGAGCCCGCCTACACGCAGCTCGCCCTGAACGGGGCCTCCGGCCCGCTCGCCGACGAGCGGGTGCGCCGGGCCGTGGCCCGCGCCCTGGACCGCAAGGAGCTCGCCGAGCTCGTCCTGAAGCCTCTGGGCCTGCCGGCCCGGCCGGTCGGCAGCCACGTGGCGCTGGCGGGGCAGCGGGCGTACGCGGACAACAGCGACGCGCTCGGCGGCCAGGACACCAAGGCGGCGCAGGCGCTCCTCGCGGACGCCGGCTGGCGCCGGGGCGGCCGGATCACCGAGCCCGCCGGCGCCAAGGCGGGCCCGGAGGCGGAGCCGCAGGACGACGGGAAGACGCCGTCGGCGGCGTCCGGCCCCGGCACCGGCAACGACGGCCTGTACATCGTGGGCCAGGACGACGGCAGCAACGGCGAGGCCCGCGGCGCGGCGGCCGACCAGCCCTCCCCGGTCCTCGCCCCCGCCCCCTTCGCGGCGCAGCAGAAGGCGCTGCTGCTGGCGCAGGCGGCCGCGCTGTCGGTCTCGGCCGGGACGCCGGCCGACGCCAAGGGCGCCCCGCAGCGCGCCGGGGACGCCGACGAAGCCGACGGCGCCGACGGCGACGCCTCGCCCGCGCCCGCCCCGGCGCAGCAGACCCGCACCTCCGGCTCCATGCTCGCCAAGGACGGCCGGATGCTGACCCTGCGCTTCGTCGTGCCCTCCGGACCGGGTTCGGAGGCGCTGCGCACGGTCGGGGAGCGGATCTCGCAGATGCTCCGCAGGGTCGGCGTCAACACCGAGACGACGAAGGTGTCGGACGAGAGCTTCTTCAAGGACCACGTCGCCTCGGGCCAGTACGACCTCGCCCTGTACTCGTGGCCCGCGACCGCCTACCCGGCGACCGACGCGCGCCCGATCTTCGCCAAGCCGGAGCCGGCCGCCGACGGCTCGCTCCTGGTGGAGCAGAACTACACGCGGGTCGGGACCGACCACATCGACCAGCTGTTCGACCAGGCGGTCGGCGAGCTGGACGAGGAGGCCTCCCGGGAGCTGATCCGCAAGGCCGACGCCCGGATCTGGGCGGTCGCCGGCTCCATCCCGCTCTTCCAGCGGCCGCAGCTGGTGGCCGTCAAGCCGAACGTGGCCAACGCGGGCGCCTTCGGCATGGCCTCCCCCCGCTACCAGGACATCGGGTGGAAGAAGCCCGCGAAGGCGGCCGGGAAGGGCAGCGGGGCAGCAAAGGAGAAGAACCGGTGACAATCCGGTGTCCCCGGGGGTGACCCGCGGGTCACAAGCTCAGAAGTGACTCAATTCCCTTGCCCGCCGGATCCCCGGCGGGCAAGGTCGTGGATACCCGTTGACCCGCGGCAGTACCCGTTCCACCACGGCCGGAGCCCCCCCACCCCGCATCCCGGCCGGCCTCAGCCGTACGGCCTCTTGACAGACCCCCCGGCAGGCGGTTCCCGCCAACCGACGTAGGATGGGGTAAGGCCGTGGCAGGTTTTCCGCCCGGCCAGGGCGCGCGTGCCGGACCGTACGCGACGCCATCCACGATCCCGGGAGAAGCGCCGCAGTGCCCACGCGCCACGACATCCGCAACGTCGCCATCGTCGCCCACGTCGACCATGGCAAGACGACCATCGTCGACGCCATGCTCAAGCAGGCCGGCGCCTTCGCCGCCCACCAGCAGCTCGACGACCGCATGATGGACTCGAACGACCTGGAGCGTGAGAAGGGCATCACGATCCTCGCCAAGAACACGGCGGTGAAGTACCACCCCAAGGACGGCGGGGCCCCGATCACGATCAACATCATCGACACCCCCGGCCACGCCGACTTCGGCGGCGAGGTCGAGCGCGGCCTGTCGATGGTCGACGCCGTCGTCCTGCTGGTGGACGCCTCCGAGGGTCCGCTGCCGCAGACCCGCTTCGTGCTCCGCAAGGCGCTGCAGGCCCGGATGCCCGTCATCCTCTGCATCAACAAGACGGACCGCCCGGACTCCCGGATCGACGAGGTCGTCAACGAGACGTACGACCTGTTCCTGGACCTGGACGCGGACGAGGACCAGATCGAGTTCCCGATCGTCTACGCCTGCGGCCGTGACGGCATCGCCTCGCTGACCAAGCCGCAGGACGGCACCGTCCCCGCGGACAGCGACAACCTGGAGCCGTTCTTCTCCACCATCCTGGAGCACGTCCCGGCCCCGACGTACGAGGAGGACGCGCCGCTCCAGGCCCACGTCACCAACCTCGACGCCGACAACTTCCTCGGCCGCATCGCGCTGCTCCGCGTCGAGCAGGGCGAGCTGCGCAAGGGCCAGACGGTCGCGTGGATCAAGCGCGACGGCACGATCTCCAACGTGCGCATCACCGAGCTGATGATGACCGAGGCGCTCACCCGCAAGCCGGCCGAGGTGGCCGGCCCCGGTGACATCTGCGCCGTCGCCGGTATCCCCGACATCATGATCGGTGAGACGCTGGCCGACCCGGAGAACCCGATCGCGCTGCCGCTCATCACGGTGGACGAGCCCGCGATCTCCATGGTCATCGGCACCAACACCTCCCCGCTGGTCGGCCGCGGCGGCTCCGGCAAGGGCGCCGACGCGAAGGCGGCGGTCAAGGACCGCAAGGTCACCGCCCGCCAGGTCAAGGACCGCCTGGACCGCGAGCTCATCGGCAACGTCTCGCTCCGCGTCCTCGACACCGAGCGCCCGGACGCCTGGGAGGTCCAGGGCCGCGGTGAGCTCGCGCTCGCCATCCTGGTCGAGCAGATGCGCCGCGAGGGCTTCGAGCTGACCATCGGCAAGCCGCAGGTCGTCACCAAGGAGGTCGACGGCAAGGTCCACGAGCCCGTCGAGCGCATGACGATCGACGTGCCCGAGGAGCACATGGGCGCCGTCACCCAGCTCATGGGCGTCCGCAAGGGCCGCATGGACAACATGTCCAACCACGGCTCCGGCTGGGTCCGCATGGAGTTCGTCGTCCCGTCCCGCGGCCTGATCGGCTTCCGTACGGAGTTCCTGACGCAGACCCGCGGCACGGGCATCGCGCACTCCATCCACGAGGGCCACGAGCCGTGGTTCGGCCCGCTGCAGACCCGCAACAACGGCTCGCTGGTCGCCGACCGCGCCGGCGCGGTCACCGCCTTCGCGATGACCAACCTGCAGGAGCGCGGCGTGCTGTTCACCGACCCCGGCACCGAGGTGTACGAGGGCATGATCGTCGGCGAGAACTCGCGCTCCGACGACATGGACGTGAACATCACCAAGGAGAAGAAGCTCACGAACATGCGGTCCTCCTCGGCCGACTCGTTCGAGGCGATCGTCCCGCCGCGCAAGCTCTCCCTGGAGCAGTCCCTGGAGTTCTGCCGCGACGACGAGTGCGTCGAGGTGACCCCGGAGGCCGTCCGCATCCGCAAGGTCGTCCTGGACCAGAAGGAGCGCTCGCGCACCGCCTCGCGCGCCAAGGCCGCCAAGTAGTCCGGTAGTTGGCGGACCCGCCGGTCGCGCCGCACCGCAGGGCAGCCCCCCTCGCCACGTCAGTCCCGTGGCGAGGGGGGCTGTTCGCGTTTGTCAAGCGGATTGTTGCGTTCAGTTGTCCGCATTCCGACCGTCGCACACCGGATGATGAGTCAACCGTCCGTTTCGCGCGTGTCTGTCTCTGTTCCCTTTGTCCGGATTTCGGGTTTCTGGCGGGGATCGATGTTGTGAAAACGAGACCACTGAAGTGTGGTTTACGGTCGGGCGGTCCCTGAGGATGGCTCCATTGAGCTCGGGTCAATGGGTCACACGCTGTGGGGAGCGTCGACTCACGAGCACACACACGATGGGGCCGGTTTTCGCTGTCAGGGGTGTCAGCGGGCCGGGTTCCGTCACGTATCGACAGTGACTCCTGAGGAGGCAATAACCCATGCGCGGAGCAACGAGCGCCAAGTGGGTCGCCGGTGCCGTCATCGTGGCGATGGCTGCAACGGCTTGCAGCACCAGCAAGGAAGGCGACGGCAAGGCCAAGTCCGGTGGCAACATCACCGTGGTGCTCGGCGAGCCGCAGCACGGCCTGATCGGTCAGAACACCGCCGAGTCCGAGGGCGCCGAGGTTCTCAACGCCCTCTTCACCGGCCTGGTGGACTACGACAACAAGACCAACGAGCCGAAGCTCGCGGTGGCCGAGTCCATCGAGACCCAGGACTCGAAGACCTGGACCATCAAGCTGAAGGACGGCTACACCTTCCACAACGGTGAGAAGGTCGACGCCCAGTCGTTCGTCCGCGCCTGGAACTGGGGCGCCAACCAGGACAACGCCGCCGAGGGCCTGCCCTTCTTCTCCAAGATCGAGGGCTCCGACGAGCTGGCGCCGGGCAAGGACAAGAAGCCCACCGCCACCGAGCTCAAGGGCCTCAAGGTCGTCGACGAGAAGACCTTCACGGTCACCCTGAAGGCCCCCTTCTCGCAGTTCAAGACCATGCTGGGCTACAACGCCTTCTACCCGCTGCCGAAGGCGTTCGAGGCCGACCCGAAGAAGTTCGGCGAGGCCCCGATCGGCAACGGCCCGTTCCAGATGGACGGCGCCTGGGAGCACAACAAGCAGATCAAGATCAAGCGCTTCGAGAACTACGCCGGCAGCAAGGCGAAGCTCGACGGCGTCACCTTCAAGATCTACGACAACCTGGACACGGCGTACAACGACCTGCGCGCCGACACCATCCAGATCGTCGACAAGCTCCCCACCTCGGCGATGGCCACCGTCTCCCAGGAGTTCGGCGAGCGCTACATCTACAAGCCGGAGTCGGGCGTCGGCTACGTCGGCCTGCCGCTCGCCACCAACCCGGAGGCCTTCGGCAAGGTCGAGATCCGCAAGGCGATCTCCATGGCCATCGACCGGGAGGCGCTGACGAAGACCATCTTCAACGGCACCCGCAAGCCGGCCGACGACTTCATCAACCCCATCATCCCCGGCTACCGCAAGGGCGCCCTGGGCGAGGTCGGCACCTACAACCCGACCAAGGCCAAGGAGCTGTGGACCCAGGCGGGCGGCGTTCCGGGCAACAAGATCGAGCTCGGCTACAACGCCGACGGCGGCCACAAGGAGTGGATCGAGGCCGTCGCCAACCAGCTGAAGGCGAACCTCGGCGTCGAGGTCACCGCCAAGCCGTTCGCCAAGTTCGGCGACATGCTGACCGACCTGGGCGACAAGAAGTACAAGGGCGCCTTCCGCATGGCGTGGTCCATGGACTACCCGGCCGCGGAGAACTACCTGCGTCCGATCTTCTCGAAGGTCGCCATCGACCACGGCTCGAACTACGGCGGCTACGTCAACGAAGAGTTCGAGAAGCTGATGGACGAGGCCGACAAGACCGTCGACCCGGCCGCCTCCCTGAAGCTGTACCAGCAGGCCGATGACATCATCATCCGCGACCTGCCGTACATCCCGGTCTTCACCTACATGTCCTCCTCGGCCTACTCCAAGTCCGTGAAGAACGTCGAGATCGACGCCCAGGGCCGCATGGACCTGGCCAACGTCGAACTCAACTAACACGCTTCTTCACCAAGGGGAACTGACTCGGGGGCGGGCAGACGGAACCAGGTTTCCGTCCGCCTGCCCCCTGCCCCTGTTCAACTGCTGGAGGTCTGATGGGCCGCTACCTCATCCGCCGACTCATACAGGCGATCCCTGTTCTGCTCGGTGCCACTTTCCTGATCTATTTCCTCACCTTCGCGCTGGGCGGCGACCCCGTGCAGGCCCTCGCCGGCGAAAAGAAGGCCGACCCCCTCGTCGCCGCGATGCTGCGCGAGAAGTACCACCTCGACGACCCCTTCCTGGTCCAGTACTGGAACTACCTGACCGGTGTGCTCCAGGGGAACCTCGGCGAGACCCTGAACGGGCGCCAGGTCCTGGACCTCATCACCGAGGCCTTCCCGTACACGGTCAACCTCGCCATCGTGGCCTTCGCCATCGAGGCGCTCGTCGGCGTCACCGCCGGCATCATGGCCGCGCTGCGCCGCGGCAAGTTCCTCGACCAGCTGGTCCTGCTCTCCACCCTGCTGGTCATCTCCATCCCGGTGTTCGTCACCGGCTTCGTCCTCCAGCTCCTCCTCGGAGTCGAGCTGAAGGAACTCGGGTTCGACTTCTTCCCCGTCTCCTTCAACGAGTCGGACGGGTTCAAGGCGTACCTGCTGCCCGGCTTCATCCTGGCCTCGACGTCCCTGGCGTACGTCACGCGCCTGACCCGGACCAGCCTGATGGAGACCATGCGCGCCGACTACGTGCGCACCGCCGTCGCCAAGGGCCTGCCCCGGCGCCGGGTGGTCGTGAACCACGCCCTGCGCAACGCGCTGATCCCGATCGTCACCTTCCTCGGCGCGGACCTCGGCTCCCTGATGGGCGGCGCGGTCATCACCGAGAACATCTTCAACATCAACGGCATCGGTGGCCTGATCGCCCAGGCCATCCGCCTCGACCAGGGCACCGTGCTCGTGGGCGTCGTGACGCTGCTCGTCCTCGTCTACCTGCTCGCCAACCTGATCGTGGACCTGCTCTACGCCGTGCTCGACCCGAGGATCCGCTATGCGTGACACGACTTCGGTGGAGGACTCGATGACCGACACCCAGACCGCCGGCGCCCCCTCCACGGGCACCGCCCCCGGCGGCCCCGCGGGCGCGAAGACGGACGAGAAGCAGGAGCGGATCGCCAGCCTCTGGTCCGACGCCTGGCGCGACCTGCGCAGCAACCCGATCTTCCTGATCGGCGCCTTCCTCGTCTTCTGCATGCTCGTGCTGTCCGCCGTGCCCGGCTGGTTCACCTCCGGCACCCCGTTCGCGGCGAACGCCTGCACCCTGCAGAACTCCCTGAAGCCGCCGACCGGCGAGAACTGGTTCGGCTTCGACGTCCAGGGCTGCGACATCTACACCCGCACCATCTGGGCCGCCCGCAACTCCGTCATCGTCGGTGTCGTGACCACCACCCTGGTCCTCACCGTCGGCGGCGCGCTCGGCCTGCTCGCCGGCTGGCTCGGCGGCATCATGGACAGCATCCTGTCCCGCATCACCGAGATCTTCTTCGCGATCCCGCTCCTCCTCGGCGGCATGCTCATCATGTCCGGCCGCGAGGGCAACGCCTGGACGGTCTCGGCGGTCCTCGCCACCCTGGGCTGGCCGCAGATCTTCCGCATCATGCGGTCGTCGGTGCTGCAGCACAAGAACAACGACTACGTCGTGGCGGCCCGCGCCCTCGGCGCGAGCACCGTGCGCATCACCCTGCGGCACATCCTGCCGAACGCGATCGCCCCGGTCATCGTGGTCGGCGCGATCAGCCTCGGCGTGTACATCGGCGCGGAGGCGGCCCTGTCCTACCTCGGCATCGGCGTCCAGCCCCCGGAGATCTCCTGGGGCCTGATGATCAGCGACGCCAAGGACCGCTTCCTGCAGGCCCCGCACGTCCTGCTGTTCCCGGCCGCCGCCCTGAGCATCACCGTGCTCGCGTTCATCATGGTCGGCGACGCGGTCCGCGACGCCCTCGACCCGAAGCTGCGCTGAGGAAGGGCGTACGTTGACCAGCAACGACAAGACCACGAACGTCCCGGCGCCGCGCGCCGCGAGCGAGGGCACCCCCCTCCTCGAAGTGCGCGACCTGCACGTCGAGTTCCACACCCGCGACGGCATCGCCAAGGCCGTCAACGGAGTCTCCTACTCCGTGGACGCCGGCGAGACCCTCGCCGTCCTCGGCGAGTCCGGCTCCGGCAAGTCCGTGACGGCGCAGGCCATCATGGGCATCCTCGACATGCCGCCCGGCAAGATCCCCTCCGGCGAGATCCTCTTCCGGGGCCAGGACCTGCTGAAGCTCCCGGCGGACGAGTACCGCAAGATCCGCGGCTCGAAGATCGCGATGATCTTCCAGGACGCGCTCTCCTCGCTGAACCCGGTGCACACCGTGGGCGCCCAGCTCGGCGAGATGTTCCGCGTCCACCGCGGGATGTCGAAGAAGGACTCCCTCGCCAAGGCCGTCGAGCTGATGGACCGGGTGAAGATCCCCGCCGCCAAGGCGCGCGTGGGCGACTACCCGCACCAGTTCTCCGGCGGCATGCGCCAGCGCATCATGATCGCCATGGCGATGGCCCTGGAGCCGGACCTGATCATCGCCGACGAGCCGACCACGGCCCTCGACGTGACGGTCCAGGCCCAGGTCATGGACCTCCTCGCGGAACTCCAGCGCGAGATGAACATGGGCCTGATCCTGATCACCCACGACCTCGGCGTCGTCGCCGACGTCGCGGACAAGATCGCCGTCATGTACGGCGGCCGGATCGTCGAGACCGCCCCGGTCCACGAGATCTACAAGCGCCCCGCGCACCCGTACACCCGCGGCCTGCTCGACTCGATCCCGCGCCTGGACCTCAAGGGCCAGGAGCTGTACGCGATCAAGGGCCTGCCGCCCAACCTGCTGAACATCCCCTCGGGCTGCGCCTTCAACCCGCGCTGCCCGAAGGCGCAGGACGTCTGCCGCACCGACGTTCCGGTCCTGCACCGGGTGACCGAGCAGGACGGCACCGAGCTGCCGGGCCGCGGCAGCGCGTGCCACTTCTGGAAGGAGCAGATCCATGGCTGACCTCACCAAGGGCGAGCGCGAGCCGATCCTCCAGGTGCGCAACCTGGTCAAGCACTTCCCGCTGACCCAGGGCATCCTGTTCAAGAAGCAGGTCGGCGCGGTCAAGGCCGTCGACGGCATCTCCTTCGACCTCTACCGGGGCGAGACCCTGGGCATCGTCGGCGAGTCCGGCTGCGGCAAGTCCACCGTCGCCAAGCTGCTGATGAGCCTGGAGCGCGCCACCTCCGGCGAGGTGTTCTACAAGGGCCAGGACATCACCAAGCTGTCCGGCCGCGCCCTGAAGGCCGTCCGCCGCAACATCCAGATGGTCTTCCAGGACCCGTACACCTCGCTGAACCCGCGCATGACGGTCGGCGACATCATCGGGGAGCCCTTCGAGATCCACCCCGAGGTGGCCCCGAAGGGCGACCGGCGCCGCAAGGTCCAGGAACTTCTGGACGTCGTGGGCCTGAACCCCGAGTACATCAACCGCTACCCGCACCAGTTCTCCGGCGGCCAGCGCCAGCGCATCGGCATCGCCCGCGGCCTCGCGCTCAACCCGGAGATCATCATCTGCGACGAGCCGGTCTCCGCGCTCGACGTGTCGGTGCAGGCGCAGGTCGTCAACCTGATGGAGAAGCTCCAGGACGAGTTCGACCTGAGCTACGTCTTCATCGCGCACGACCTGTCGATCGTCCGGCACATCTCCGACCGCGTCGGCGTCATGTACCTCGGCAAGATGGCCGAGATCGGCACCGACAACGAGATCTACGACCACCCGACGCACCCCTACACCCAGGCGCTGCTGTCGGCGGTCCCGGTCCCGGACCCGGAGGCCCGCGAAGGCCGCGAGCGGATCATCCTGACCGGCGACGTCCCGTCCCCGGCCAACCCGCCGTCGGGCTGCCGCTTCCGCACCCGCTGCTGGAAGGCGCAGGACATCTGCTCCACCGAGCAGCCGCTGCTCGCCGTCCCCGAGCGCTACAAGGGCCAGAACACCCTCGCGGCGCACGAGTCGGCGTGCCACTTCGCGGAGGAGCGCGCGGTCCTCGCCGTCTGACCTCCGCCGCACCAGCGGACGCACCCGAAGGGCGCCCGGCACCGGACACTTCCGGAGCCGGGCGCCCCGGCGTCCGCCCGCCCGGGGAAAACGCGTTGCGGGCCCGCGTGCGCCTCGCGGACAGTGGCCCGATGACCGACGTGATCACCGTGCGCCCCACCGAACCGGGGGACGCGGCCGACATATGCGCCCTGCTCAACGCCGTCGACGAGATCGAGACCGGCAGGCCCGACACCGACCTCGCCTCCGTCGAAGCCGACCTGAACCACCCCGGCGTGGACCTCTCCACGGACTCCTGGCTCGCCTTCGAGGACGGCCGGCTCGTCGGATACGGCATGGTCTGGGCCGACTCCGGGCCCGGGCGCGCGGACTGCGACCACTACGTGCTGCCCGGCCGCGACGCCGCGGCCACCGCCCTCTTCGAGCGGATCGAGGCCCGCGCCCGCGAGATGGCCGCCGGGGCCCCGGAGGGGCGGCTGCGGCTCCAGCTCAACAGCGCCCCCACCCTCGACCTCGGCCTGCTCGCCGGGCGCGGCTACCGCACGATCCGCCACTACCAGGTGATGACCCGCACCCTCGACCCGGCCGCCGACCTGCCGCCCGCCCCGCCCGAGGGGCTCGTCCTGCGGCACTGCGGCAGCGACCCGGCCGACCCGGCCCGCGCCCACGCCCTCGTCGAGGACTCCTTCGCCGCCCACTTCGGGCACGTGGCCCGCCCGTACGAGAAGTGGCTCGACCACATCGACGGGCGCCGCCTCGACTGGTCGCTGGTGTGGATCGCGAGCCTGCCCGGCCACGGCGACGCCGCCGTCCTCCTCACCCGCGACGACCGCGCGAGCACGGCCTGGATCAGCCACCTCGGCGTCCGCGAGGAGCTGCGCGGCCGCGGCATCGGCGGGTACCTGCTGCGCCACGCCTTCGCCGCGTACGCGGCCCGCGGCCGGGACACCCTCGGCCTCGGCGTCGACACCCGCAACGCGACCGGGGCACTCGGCCTGTACGAGGCCCACGGCATGCGGCTGCACTACGCGGTGGACACCTGGGAGCTGCCTTTGCACCCGGTCGGGTGACAGCGGCTTTCCCCACGGGTGCAATCGGTCGAGCCGGGCGTGCGACGGCACCCACATGGGGGGACATTGGCCCCGAAGCGAGTCCCGGGAGCCAGTAGGAGGCACTCCATGCGCGGAGCCACGCACGCCAGGTGGGCCGCAGCCGCGGTGGCCGTCGCCCTCGCGGCGACGGCCTGCGGCGGCGGCAGCGACAGCGGCGGGGGCGGCGAGGCGGGCATCGTCAGCTCCTCGTGGGGTGATCCGCAGAACCCGCTGGAGCCGGCCAACACCAACGAGGTGCAGGGCGGCAAGGTCCTCGACATGCTCTTCCGCGGACTCGTGCGCTACGACCCGGCGACCGGCGAGGCGCAGAACATGCTGGCCGAGCGGATCGAGACGCAGGACAGCCAGAACTTCACCATCACGCTGAAGGACGGCTGGACCTTCAGCAACGGCGAGCCGGTCACCGCCCAGTCCTTCGTGGACGCCTGGAACTACGGCGCGGACGTCCGCAACAAGCAGAACAACGCCCCGTTCTTCTCGGACATCGCCGGCTACGACGACGTCCACCCCTCCTCCGGCGAGCCCACCGCCAAGACGATGAAGGGGCTCGTCGTCAAGGACGCCAAGACCTTCACCGTCGCCCTGGACAAGAAGTTCTCCACCTGGCCCGACACCCTCGGCTACCAGGCCTTCTCCCCGCTGCCGAAGGCCTTCTTCACCGACCACGCCGCCTGGCTGGACAAGCCCGTCGGCAACGGCCCGTACACGGTGGACTCGTACACCAAGGGCACCGGCATGAAGCTGCGCCGGTGGGACGGCTACCCGGGCGAGGACAAGGCCGTCAACGGCGGCGTCGACCTCAAGGTCTACACCGACAACAACACCGCCTACACGGACCTGATCTCCGGCAACCTGGACCTGGTCGACGACATCCCGGCCCAGCAGCTGAAGAACGTCAAGAACGACCTCGGCGACCGGTACATCAACCAGCCCGCCCTGATCATCCAGACCCTCACCTTCCCCCTGTACGACGCGCAGTGGAGCAAGCCCGGCACGGAGAAGGTCCGCCGCGGCATCTCCATGGCCATCAACCGGGACGAGATCACCCGGCAGATCTTCCGGGAGACCCGCACGCCCGCCAAGGACTGGACCTCCCCGGCCCTCGGCGAGAAGGGCGGCTTCAACCCGGCCCTGTGCGGCGACGCCTGCACCTACGACCCGGCCGCGGCCAAGCAGCTCATCCGGGAGGGCGGCGGCCTGCCCGGCGGCAAGGTCACCCTCACGTCGAACGTGGACACCGGGTCGCACCGCGACTGGATGGACGCCGTCTGCAACAGCATCAACAACGCCCTCGGCGAGGGCCCCGTGTGCACGGTCAACCCGGTCGGCACCTTCGCCGACTTCCGCAACCAGCAGAGCTCCTACAAGCTGACCGGCCCCTTCCGCTCCGGCTGGCAGGCGGACTATCCGCTGATCCAGAACTTCCTCCAGCCGCTCTACTACACGGGCGCCTCCTCCAACTACGGCAAGTTCAGCGACCCGCAGTTCGACAAGCTCGTCGACGAGGCCAACCAGGAGGCGGACCCGGCGCAGGCCGTCACCAAGTTCCAGGACGCGGAGAAGATCCTCGCCGCGCAGATGCCGTCCATCCCGCTCTGGTACCAGAACGGCAGCGCCGGGTACGCCGAGCGCCTCTCGGACGTCGCGCTCAACCAGTTCAGCGTCCCCGTCTACAACCGGATCAAGGTCAGCTGACCCGCCCGGCGGACACACCGGCCCACCCACCCCCCGGAGCAGTCCATGGGACGTTACGTGATCCGGCGGCTGCTCCAGATGATCCCGGTGTTCATCGGCAGCACGTTCCTGATCTTCATCATGGTGTACGCGCTGGGCGACCCGGTCGCCGCCCTCTTCGGCGACAAGGCCCCCGACCCGGCCACCGCCGCGCGCATCCGCAAGGACCTCTACCTCGACCGGCCGCTGTGGGAGCAGTACCTCCACTACATGGGCCAGATCTTCCAGGGAGACTTCGGCACCGCCTTCAACGGCCAGCCGGTCACCGAGCTGATGGCCTCGGCGTTCCCCGTCACCCTGCGCCTGACGCTCGTCGCCATCACGATCGAGATCGTCGTCGGCATCACCCTCGGCGTCGTCAGCGGACTGCGCCGGGGCCGGACCATCGACACCACCCTGCTGGTCCTCACCCTCGTCGTGATCTCCGTGCCGACCTTCGTCACCGGCTACCTGCTGCAATACCTGCTGGGCGTCAAATGGGGCTGGGTGCGGCCCACCGTCTCCCCGGACGCCCCCCTGAACGAGCTGATCCTGCCCGGCATCGTCCTCGCGCTCGTCTCCCTCGCCTACGTCACCCGCCTCTCGCGCACCTCCATCGCCGAGAACACCAAGGCCGACTACGTCCGCACCGCCGTGGCCAAGGGCCTGCCCCGCCACCGGGTCATCAGCCGCCACCTGCTGCGCAACTCGCTCATCCCGGTCGTCACCTTCATCGGCACCGACATCGGCGCCCTCATGGGCGGCGCGATCGTCACCGAGCGGATCTTCAACATCCACGGCGTCGGCTACCAGCTCTACCAGGGCATCCTGCGCAACAACTCCCCGACCGTCGTCGGCTTCGTCACCATCCTCGTCATCGTCTTCCTGCTGGCGAACCTGCTCGTCGACCTGCTCTACGCGGTCCTGGACCCGAGGATCCGCTATGCCTGAGCCGTACGACCCGCTGCAGCCCGGCGACAAGGAAGCCATCGCACCCACCGGAGCGGGCGGCGCCATGGACCTGGCCCTCGAAGAAGCGGAAAGCCTGGAGAAGCCCCTCGGCGGCGGCCCCGGCTCACCCGGACCGGGCACGAAGGCCCGCTCCCTGTGGTCCGACGCCTGGCACCAACTGCGCCGCAACCCCGTCTTCGTCGTCTCCTCCCTGCTGATCGCCTTCCTCGTCGTCATCGCGATCTGGCCGCAGCTCATCGCGAGCGGCGACCCCCTGCAGTGCGACCTGTCCAAATCGCAGCAGGGCTCCGCCCCCGGCCACCCCTTCGGCTACGACACCCAGGGCTGCGACGTCTACACCCGGACCGTGTACGGCGCCCGGGCCTCCATCACCGTCGGCGTCTGCGCCACCCTCGGTGCCGCCCTGCTCGGCTCGCTGCTCGGCGGCCTCGCCGGCTTCTTCGGAGGCTGGGGCGACGCGACGCTCTCCCGGGTCGCCGACATCTTCTTCGGCATCCCCGTCATCCTCGGCGGCCTGGTCTTCCTGTCCGTGGTCACCAGCACCACCGTCTGGCCGGTCGTCGGCTTCATCGTGCTGCTCGGCTGGCCGCAGATCGCCCGCATCGCCCGCGGCTCCGTCATCACCGCCAAACAGAACGACTACGTCCAGGCCGCCAGGGCCCTCGGCGCCGGCAACACCCGGCTGCTGATGCGGCACGTCGCGCCCAACGCCGTGGCACCGGTGATCGTCGTCGCCACCATCGCGCTCGGCACGTACATCGCCCTGGAGGCCACCCTGTCCTTCCTCGGCGTGGGCCTGCGCCCGCCGACCGTCTCCTGGGGCATCGACATCTCCAACGCGGCCTCGCAGATCCGCAACGCCCCGCACATGCTGCTCTGGCCGGCCGGCGCGCTCAGCATCACCGTCCTGGCGTTCATCATGCTCGGCGACGCGGTGCGCGACGCCCTCGACCCCAAGCTGCGCTGAGGAGTGCCGGCCCCATGCTGCTCGAAGTCCGCGACCTCCACGTGGAGTTCCGCACCCGCGACGGCGTCGCCAAGGCCGTCAACGGCGTGAACTACTCCGTCGACGAAGGCGAGACGCTCGCCGTGCTCGGCGAGTCCGGCTCCGGGAAGTCGGTGACCGCCCAGGCGGTCATGGGCATCCTCGACGTGCCGCCCGGCCGCATCGCGGGCGGCGAGATCCTCTTCAAGGGCCGCGACCTGCTGCGGATGAAGGAGGACGAGCGGCGCCGGGTCCGCGGCGCCCAGATGGCGATGATCTTCCAGGACGCGCTGTCCGCGCTGAACCCGGTCCTCACCGTGGGCGCGCAGCTCGGCGAGATGTTCGAGGTGCACCGCGGGATGTCCCGCAGGGACTCCCGGGCGCGGGCCGTGGAGCTGATGGACCGGGTGCGGATCCCCGCCGCCCGGCAGCGCGCGGGGGACTACCCGCACCAGTTCTCCGGCGGCATGCGCCAGCGCATCATGATCGCGATGGCGCTCGCGCTGGAACCCTCCCTGATCATCGCGGACGAGCCGACGACCGCCCTCGACGTGACCGTCCAGGCCCAGGTCATGGACCTCCTCGCGGAGCTGCAGCGCGAGCTGCACATGGGCCTGATCCTGATCACCCACGACCTCGGCGTCGTCGCCGACGTCGCGGACAAGATCGCGGTCATGTACGCGGGCCGGATCGTCGAGGCGGCCCCCGTCCACGAGCTGTACCGGGCGCCCGCGCACCCGTACACCCGCGGCCTGCTCGACTCCATCCCGCGCCTGGACCGGATGGGCCAGGAGCTGTACGCCATCAAGGGCCTGCCGCCCAACCTGGTGGACATCCCGCCCGGCTGCGCCTTCAACCCGCGCTGCCCCATGGCCCAGGCGATCTGCCGCACCGACGTCCCTCCGCTGTACCCCGTCACCGGTACGCCCGCGCGCCGGACGAGCGCCTGCCACTTCTGGAAGGAGTGCCTCGGTGGCTGAGCCGATCCTGGAGGTCCGCGACCTCGTCAAGCACTACCCGCTGACCCGCGGCATCCTCTTCAAGAAGCAGATCGGCGCGGTCAAGGCGGTCGACGGTGTCTCCTTCGGCCTGGCCCGCGGCGAAACCCTCGGCATCGTCGGCGAGTCCGGCTGCGGCAAGTCGACCGTCGCCCGGATGCTCGTCAACCTGGAGCGCCCGACGGCCGGCGCGATCTCGTACAAGGGCGAGGACATCACGAAGCTGTCCGGCCGCGCCCTGAAGGCCGTCCGCCGCAACATCCAGATGGTCTTCCAGGACCCGTACACCTCGCTGAACCCGCGCATGACGGTCGGCGACATCGTCGGGGAGCCCTTCGAGATCCACCCCGAGGCGGCCCCGAAGGGCGACCGGCGCCGCAAGGTGCAGGAGCTGCTGGACGTGGTCGGGCTCAACCCCGAGTACGTCAACCGCTACCCGCACCAGTTCTCCGGCGGCCAGCGCCAGCGCATCGGCATCGCCCGCGGCCTCGCCCTGCGGCCGGAGGTGATCGTGGCCGACGAGCCGGTCTCCGCGCTCGACGTGTCGGTGCAGGCGCAGGTCGTCAACCTGCTGGAGAGGCTCCAGGACGAGTTCGACCTGAGCTACGTCTTCATCGCGCACGACCTGTCGATCGTCCGGCACATCTCCGACCGCGTCGGCGTCATGTACCTGGGGCGGGTCGTGGAGACCGGGACGGACGCGGAGATCTACGACCACCCGACGCACCCGTACACCCAGGCGCTGCTGTCGGCCGTCCCGGTGCCGGACCCGCAGGCCCGCGCGCACCGCGAGCGGATCATCCTCACCGGGGACGTGCCCTCGCCGGCGAACCCGCCGTCGGGCTGCCGCTTCCGCACCCGCTGCTGGAAGGCGCGGCAGCGGTGCGCCGACGAGGTGCCGCTCCTGGCGGTGCCGCAGGCCTTCCCCGAGGGGCCGGCGGCGCACCCGTCGGCCTGTCACTTCGCCGCCGAGAAGCACGTGGTGCCGGCGGAGGGCGAACTGCCGCCGCCCCCGCCGCCACCGGGGCCGCTGCATGGCGGCTAGTAGGGTCCGGCGGACTCGCGGCCGGTTCCCGTACCGATCATTTCCAGCCACCGCGATGGTTTCGCCGCGTGGTGGCGGCGCCCCCTCCGGCACCCTCCCGCACCTGCCGCCGCCGTCCCAATTCGCCTGCCAACAGGGCGAATCGGCGGCATCTGTCACGAGATGCGGGCTTCTCCGCACGGATGCCGGGCAGCCGCGCGGGCGCCGGCAACCGGCCGAGCCGGCGTACGCGCCCCGCGCCCGGCCTTCCCCGTGACCCTGCGCATGCGCGGGGTGCGCCCCTCGTGCTGCCGGAATTCGATCGATGCGCTGGTACGGATAGTTATGATCCGTAGCGCACGGTGGGTATGACTCCGCCGAGCACTGAGTACGAGTACGCGTACCGATGTCCGCTCGACGTGGAGGTGAAACGCCGTGGCACTCTCGATCTCGGCCGTGGTGCTGCTGGCGATCGTCGTCTTCCTGCTGGTCCGGCGATCGGGCCTGAAGGCGGGACACGCCGCCGTCTGTGTGCTCCTCGGCTTCTACCTGGCGAGCTCGACCATCGCGCCGACGCTCACCCAGCTCACCTCGAACGTGGCCAGCATGATCAGCGGTCTCAAGCTCTGAAGCCCGGGCCGCCGATCACCGCACTACGCTTGGCCCCATGAACGGTCTTCCCGCCCGTCGTCTGCTCCTCGTGCACGCACACCCGGACGACGAGTCGATCAACAACGGCCTCACCATGGCCAAGTACGCGGCCGAGGGTGCCCACGTCGCTCTGGTGACCTGCACCCTCGGAGAGGAGGGGGAGGTCATCCCGGCCTCCCTCGCCCACCTGGCGGCCGACCGCGACGACGCCCTGGGCGCCCACCGCATCGGCGAACTCGCCGCCGCGATGGCCGAACTGGGCGTCACCGACCACCGCTTCCTCGGCGGCCCCGGCCGCTTCCGCGACTCCGGGATGATGGGCCTGCCCCAGAACGACCGGCCCGGCTCCTTCTGGTCCGCCGACGTGGACGAGGCCGCCGCACACCTCGTCGAGGTCGTCCGGGAGCTGCGCCCGCAGGTCCTCGTCACCTACGACCCGGACGGCGGGTACGGCCACCCGGACCACATCCAGGCCCACCGCGTGGCCATGCGCGCCGCCGAACTCGCCGCCGAGGGCGCCTACCGGCGCGACCTGGGCGAGCCGCACCGGATCGGCAAGGTCTACTGGAACCGGGTGCCGCGCTCCGCGGTCGAGGAGGGCTTCGCGCGGCTGCGGGAGGCGGGGGAGAAGGTGCCCTTCCCCGGAGTCGCCTCGCCGGAGGACGTCCCCGGCGTCGTGCCCGACGAGCGCATCACCGCCGAAATCACCGCGGACGAGCGCTTCGTCGCCGCCAAGGCGGCCGCGATGCGCGCGCACGCCACCCAGATCGCCGTGGACGGCCCCTTCTTCGCGCTCTCCAACGACTTGGCGCAGCCGCTGTTCACGCGGGAGTTCTACGAGCTGGTGCAGGGCGCCCCGGGCGCCGGCGCCGGCGGGCGCGAGGACGACCTCTTCGCGGGAGTCGAGGCGTGACCCGGCCCTGGACCGCCGGCCGCATCGCCCTGCTGGCCGGGCTGTTGGTGCTCGGCGCGGTGGTCGGCCTGGCCGGATGGCTCGTCGTCGACCTGTGGTTCCCGGGCGGGCTGGTGCTCGCCGTACTGGCCGCCTTCGGGCTGTTCCTCGGCGGCAGGATCGCCGACGGCAGCGGCCTCGGGGTCGGCGCGGGCACGGTCGGCTGGTTCCTTGCGTACGTGGTGGTCGGCACCCCGCGCCCCGAAGGGGACTTCCTGCTCGGTTCGTCCGGAATCGCCATGTACGCCTACCTTTTGGGCGGGACGGTGGCCGCTGTGATCTGTGCCACGCTGTCAGGCCCGTTCCACCGCCCCGTTCAGGCCGCCTCCTCCGCGGAGTGACGTGCCGTTGAACTCGGTCGCGGTGCCGGTTGCGGGCCGTTGGGCGGCCTGCCGGGCGGCCCGCGCCGGGGGCTTGGGGACAACGAAGGGGAACCTCGGATTCCACCAGCTCAGTTGCTTCCGTGCCGCGGACAGTATGGTGGTCGGGCCGCCGAGCTGCCCGAGCATGCAACGACGGGCGGCGGAGCCAACCGGGAGAACCTGCCTTGAGTCGTGAAACCGACAGTCCGTCCGCCGGGCCCCAGGGGGGCGGTGGAGCCGCCTACCCCTCGGGCACGCAGCCGTACGGATCCGGCCAGTACCCGTCCACGGACCCAGCGGCGACTGCCTCGGAGGAGAACTCTGTGACCTCGAACCCGTCCACGCCCGACACCGACGGGCCGAAGACCGAGACCACCCTGACGACCCGGATCCGGATCAACATTCCGGGTTCGCGGCCGATCCCGCCGGTGGTCGTGCGCAAGCCCGTCGCCGAAGCGGAGGCGGAGGCCGACGCCGCCGCGGCCCCGGCCGACCGGCCCCGCGCCGAGCCCGAGCCGCCGCGGACGTCCGCCGCCGCGCCCGCGCCCGAGCCGGCGGCCGAGCCGGAGGCGCAGGCGAACAACTGGTTCGCCCCGCGCAAGCCGCCCCAGGCGGCCGCGGCCTCCTCCGCCGCCCCGGCGGCCCCCGCGCTGCCGAAGCGCAC
>NZ_RPSE01000569.1:0-2952 GCF_003949955.1 Streptomyces sp. WAC05292 | reverse complement strand
GGGCGGGGCGGGGTGCGGGAGGCCGCTCCCGGCCGGGCCTGCCTCAGCGGCGGCCGCCGTTGCGATGTACCGATCTTCACATGGTGTGGATCATCTCTCCAATAGCCCGTTTGTCACTGCTGTGCAACAGCGGCAGAGGTAGCGCACACGGCCTCTGACCTGCAAGAACGGTATGAGCCAGTCCGCTTTTCGGCGGGGCGTCGCCCTACGCGCCCAGGTGCTCCAGCGGCCCCGCCGGATACGGCGTCTCGACGGGCAGCAGCGCCCGCGCCGCGGCCAGGTCGCCCGCCTGCACGAGCGACCGGATCTCCGCGGCCAGCGGCGTGACGTCGCGGATCGAGACGGTCCACTCGTCGGCGTACGCGCGCGAGGCGGGCCCGGACAGCCCCAGTTGGAGCGAGCGGTGGGGCAGCGGATTCAGGCGCAGGTCCCGCTCGGGGTCCCACTGGACGCGGACCGGCGAGCCGCGCACCGCCTCCTGCCACGCCTCGCGGTCGCGGTGGGTGCCCGGCTCGTAGTGCGAGAGGCAGGCCCGGCGCAGCGCACCGTCGAAGCCCTCGCGGGTGATCTCGACGGCGAGGACGGTCTCCTGGTCGGTCTTGGCCGCCCAGCCGCAGCGGTACATCATCCACAGGAACGACGGCTTGATCCAGGTCATCCGCTCGCGCTTCCAGGCCGGCGGGAAACGGCCGTCGCGGGCGGCGGGCAGCCCGAGGGAGGGCGCGTAGGCCTGGTAGACGGTGACGGTGGCGGCGGTGTGGGCGGCGCGGATCTGCCGGTACGGAACGGGGGCGGCGGCCTGGTCCGGCGCCGGGCCTGCGGTGTCGGGCATGGGGCCAGACTGCGGGGCGGCGGCCCGCGCCGGCCACCGGTTTTCGCGGCGGCCCCGCTCCCCGCGCGCCCGTTGACGGGTCCTCAGACCTGGTCGTCGGCGAGTTCCGCGACTCCGGTGATGCGGTGCAGGGCGAACGTGCGGACCTCGTCGGCGGTGTGGTCGTAGCCGGTGACGAAGCCGCCCTCCACCCGTACCGGGGCGATGACGCGCTGGCTCGCCGCCCCTTCCGCGTTCACGTACCCGATCCACACGACCGACCCGGTCAGCGCGGCCGCCTGCACGGTGGCGAGGGTCTCCGCGGCGCTGGTGCGCGGCAGCTCCCCGGAGGCGGCCGCCCCGGCCGCCCCGCCCGCGGTTGCCTCCGGCTCCTTGCGCACGGCCGTCGCCGCGAGGTCCCCGGCGCGGATGGCCCGTACGGCCGCGGCCAGCAGGGTCTCGTCCGGCAGGGGCGGCCCCTCCGGTACGGGCACGGGTTTGGCGCGCGCCGGGGTGCGGCGGGCGTCGGCCCGCGCCACCAGCACGTCGCCGGTGTGCGATTCGGCGGCCGGGGCGTAGCCCATGGCTCGCAGCCCGTCGAGCAGCGCGCCCGGATCGGCCTGCGCGGCGAGCACGGTCGGCGCGAGGCGGCGCAGGCCCAGGGGGGCGGACCGCTTGTCGGCGAGGATCTCGCCGAGCAGGGAGTCGTCGTCGCAGCGGACGTACGAGGAGGCGGCGCCGACCCGCAGCCGGCCGTGGCGCCGGGCCACGTCGTCGATCAGGTACGACAGCGGCTGCGGTACCGGGGTGGCGCTGTGCTCGGCGAGAAAGGCGTGCAGGTCGGAGGCGGTGTGCCCGCCGTCGAGGGCGCGGCGCACCGAGCCGGGCGTGAACCGGTAGACGGTCGCTCCGCCCTTGGACTCCACGTCGGCGAGGACGGCCAGCACGTCCGCGAGCGGCCGGGCCAGCGGGCCGGGCGCGACCGCCGTCAGGTCGGCCTGGAGCAGGACGCGGTCGACGGGCTCGGGCAGCAGCGGCGCCAGCGGCTGCGCCGGGTCGCGGTGCTCCAGCAGGGCCCGGCCGGGCGCCGAGAGCGCCCCGCGGCCGGTGACGCCGAGGAGTTCGGCCTCGGTGAGGGTCCGGTGGGCGAGGCGGGCCCGCAGCTCGCTCGTCCCGCGGACGGGCCGCTCCCAGGAGAGCCGGTCGAGGAGGGCCTGCGGGTCGGGGGAGGCGCCTTCGGGGAGCGCGGCGAGGAGTTCGAGGACGCGGCGGCGGACCTCGGGCGCGGCCGACCGGTCGAGGCCGGGGCCGAGGGCGGCGAGGGTGCGGCCCTTGGGGTCCTGCTCGCCGACGGCGCCGGCGGTGCGGGTGGCCGGCAGCCACGCCTCGGCGAGGACCGACCACCTTTCGGCGGGCGGCAGTTCGCGCCAGTCGTCGAAGGCGGGGGTGGGGCCGTACCGCTCGTCGACCTCGCCGTCGGCGGCCAGGAGCCCGGCGGCGTAGGCGAGTTCGATCCAGAACGCGGCGGTCGGCTCGTCCGCGTCGAGGGCGGCCGCCGTGCGCTTCAGGTCGCGTACGGACAGCCCGCCGGCGCGCAGCACGGGCGGTCCGGCGTGCTCCCAGGACTTCACCAGCTCCTCGACGGTCGCGAGCGCGGCCAGCGCCTGCCCGGCCGCGTTGGCGTCGACGAGCGGGGGGCGGTGCTCGCGCTGCACCGCCACCTCCGGCGCGACCGGCTCCGGAGAGCGGTGCGCGAGGCCGCCGCGCAGGTGCAGGGCGACCTCGCGGGGCAGCACCACGGTCCGTGTCGTCGCGGGCAGCAGCAGTCCGCGGTCGCGCAGCCAGCGCACGGGCGGCGCCGGGTTCGCGGTGACCTCCCCGTACGGCGGCCCCCACACGAGCCGGTCCAGCACCTGGCGGGCCTCCGGCGGGGCCTCGTCCAGCAGGGCGGACATCCGCGCCGGATCGGTGAACAGCCCGGTCAGCGCGGCCACCGCCGACACCGGGTCGTGGGTGGCGGGCAGCCCGGCCGCCGCGACGATCTCCTGGATCCGGGTCGGCGACATCCCCGCGGTGGCCTCGGCGACGGTCGGGCCGAGACCGGTCGGGGAGGGGCGGGAGGCGGAGGGGGCGAGGAGCTC
>NZ_RPSE01000568.1:0-2959 GCF_003949955.1 Streptomyces sp. WAC05292 | reverse complement strand
GCCCCCGCCTCCGCGATCCCGCCGCCGCCACCCGCCGCGCCGGCCGCGGATCCCGCGCCGGCGGGCCCGGCCGCGTTCCGGCTGTCCGACCCGCGGGTCATCGCGCACTACAGCCACGAGGACGGGCAGACCCCCGAGAACATCGCGCTCGACCCCGACGGCTCCGCGTACCTGACCTTCGCGCTCGCCCGGCAGGTCGCGCACGCCGACACCGGCGGACACACCCGGGTCATCGCCACCCTCCCCGAGGCGGCGCCGGCGCGCACCCCGGGCACGGGCGCCGCGGCCGTCACCGGGATCGTGCGCACGCACGACGGCAGCCTGTACGTCCCGTACGTCACCGGCACCGACCGGACCGGCATCCACCGGGTCCGCCCCGACGGCACCGTCGGGCTCTTCGCCCGCCTGCCCGCCGACGGCCACGCCAACGGCCTCGCCCTCGACAAGCGCCACGGCCTCCTCTACGCGGCCGACTCGCGCCTCGGCACCGTCTGGCGGATCTCCCTCCACGACGCCTCCGTGACCGCCTGGGCCGCGGGCGCCCCGCTGGAGCCGCTCACCTCGGCCGGCGCCAACGGCATCAAGGTGCACCACGGCGCCGTGTGGGTCTCCAACTCCGACCGCGGCACCCTGCTGCGGATCCCCGTCCGGGAGGACGGCACGGCCGGCGCCGTCGAAACCCACGCCACCGGGCTCGCCGGGATCGACGACTTCGCGTTCGCCGGGGACGGCAGGACGGTCGTCGCCGCGCTGCCCGCCTCCGACGAGGTGGTCCTCGTACGGGCCGACGGGACCCGCGCCACCCTGCTGACGCGGCGGGACGGGATCTCCGGCCCGACGTCCGTCGCGGTCCGGGACGGCAGGGTGTACGTGGCGAGCGCGTCCTCCCTGGCCAGCGACAAGGACCCGAACCTGCTGGTCGCCTCCATCGAGGGCGCCGGCCGCGGCGAAGGGGCCGCCGCGGGCCCCGGCGCGGCGCACAGCGGGGCGGCCGCGGCGGGCGCCGACGAGGCCGCCGCGCGATAGCGGCCCGGCCCGCGGCGGCGCCGGATCCCGCCGCCCGCGATCCGGGCGGCGCCGGACCACGGCCCCCGCCCCGCCGCCCCCCGGGGATCAGGCTCCGGCGCCGCCCCCGGGGATCAGGCTCCGGCGGCGGCCGCGTCGTCCATGCCGGCGAGGACCAGCGGCAGCCGGGCCGCGCCGCCCTCCGCCACCTTCAGCGGAACCCCCCAGTCCTGCTGGTGCACGTGGCACGCGGGGTACTCGTTGGCCGGGTCGTCGTCGCAGGACGCCGCCATCGCCGACACGTGCAGCACGCCCTCGGCGACCTCCGGGTTCAGGGCCAGCTCGCGGAACAGGTCCGTGCCCGCGCCCTCGCCCGACAGCAGCAGCTCCGGCGGGGTCGACGACACCAGCAGCCGCGTCGACGGCCCGTAGCGGGTGTCGAGCTTCTGCCCGCTCGGCGCCTGGAAGACCACGTCCAGCCGCAGCGTGCCCGGCGCGACCTCGGTCGCCGCCCGCTGCGTCCGGTGCGCGACCGCCTCCACGCGCACGGCCTCCTCCGGCAGGCGCAGCCGGGTCAGCCGGTGCCGGGCCGACTCGACGACCACGATGTCCTCGCCGGCGAGGACCGCGCCGCTGGGCTCGCGCAGGTCGGTCGCGAGCGTCGTGACCCGGCCGGTCGCCGGGTCGAAGCGGCGCAGCGCGTGGTTGTAGGTGTCGCACACGGCGACCGACCCGTCGGGCAGGGCCGTCACACCGAGGGGGTGCTGGAGCAGGGCCTGCGCGGCGTCGCCGTCGCGGTGGCCGAAGTCGAACAGGCCGGTGCCGACCGCGGTCCGCAGCACGTAGCCGTCGCCGTCCTCGGCGCGCTCGACGTAGCGGAGGGCACTGTTCTCGGAGTCGGCCACCCACAGCCGGTCCCCCGCCGCGGCGAGGCCCGACGGCTGCGCGAGCCAGGCCTCGGCGGCCGGCCCGTCGAGGAGCCCCTCACTGGTCGTGCCCGCGGCGACGGCCACGGTGCCGGTGGCGGGGTCCCACGTCCACAGCTGGTGGACGCCCGCCATCGCGATCCACACCCGGTCCTGCCACCAGGCCACGTCCCACGGCGAGGACAGGTCCACCTCCAGGGCCGGGCCGGAGGCCGGCGAGCCCTGCCACCACTGGCGGCCGGTCCCGGCGACGGTCTCCACGGCCCCGGTGGCCGGATCGTACGTGCGCAGCGCGTGGTTGACGGTGTCGGCGACGACGACCTTCCCGTCGGGCAGCAGCGCCAGGCCCTGGGGCTCGCTGAAGGCGTCCGGCCCGAAGCCGCGCTCACCGCTGCCGATGCGCCGGACGACGGTCTCGCCGTCCGGGGCCAGCTCGACGAGCCGGTGCCGCGTCGAGTCGGATA
This sequence comes from Streptomyces sp. WAC05292, assembly GCF_003949955.1. NCBI lineage: Bacteria > Bacillati > Actinomycetota > Actinomycetes > Kitasatosporales > Streptomycetaceae > Streptomyces > Streptomyces sp. WAC05292. Next base: position 564 of record NZ_RPSE01000568.1, on the reverse strand, counting down.
CCAGCAGGTTCCCCGACGGCAGCACGAGCGCCTTCCCGGGGAACCGCAGCTCGCCCGCGACCGGCTCGGGCGCCACGTACGGGCCGTCCCCGCGCCGCAGCGTGCCCTTGGCGGCGTGCTCGGCCTCCAGCTCCTCGACGAGCCGCTCGATGGCATGCGCATGCCCCTCGCCGGCGTGCTGGGCGACGATGTACCCCTCGGGGTCGATCACGACGAGCGTCGGCCAGGCCCGCACGGCGTACTGCCGCCAGGTCGCGAGCTCGGGGTCGTCGAGGACGGGGTGGTGCACCTCGTACCGCTCCACGGCGTCGACGACGGCGGCGTGCTCGGCCTCGTGCACGAACTTCGGCGAGTGCACCCCGATGACGACGACGGTGTCGCGGTGCTTCTCCTCCAGCTCGCGGAGCTCGTCGAGGACGTGGAGGCAGTTGATGCAGCAGAACGTCCAGAAGTCCACAACAACGCACTTACCTCGCAGGTCGGCGAGGGTGAGCTCTTTGCCGCCGGTGTTCAGCCATCCGCCCTTGCCGATCAGCTCGGGGGCGCGGACACGGGCACGGCGGG
>NZ_RPSE01000567.1:0-2963 GCF_003949955.1 Streptomyces sp. WAC05292 | reverse complement strand
CCCTGGGACCCCGCTCCGGTGCCCCGGCCCGTGGCCGGCCGTGGTGCCGCCACTTGCCGGGGCACCGGAGCGGGGTCCCAGGGTCCGCCTGCTGCCGGGCGGGCGCAGGGCCCGGCGTCTGGGCCCGCGGCCTCTTCCTGACCTGTGCGGCGCAGCCGGCCTTTCCCTCTGCATGCCGCACACCATCTGTCGGGCGCCGTCTGCCGGGGCGCCGGAGCGGCGGCCGGGCCCCTGAGCGTCACCGTCGCACGGGGCGGTCGGCGCCTCTTGCATCCTGAGAGGCCTGGCCGTTCATCCGCGCTGCTGGGCCGCTGTCGGTCGGGGCGCCGGAGCGAGGTCACCGGCCGCCTGCCGCTGGGCGGGGGCGGCGTCCGATCGGGCGTGGGCCCGCTGTCCGGGCGAGCGGCCGTCGTCCTGACCTGTGCGGCGCAGCCGCCTGTTCGGCTGCGTGCCGTGCGCTGTCTGCTGTCTGCTGTCTGCCGGAGCGGAGGCCCCCGGGCGTGCCCATCGCCGGGGCGGTCGGCGCCTCGCTGCAGCCGGGGAGGCGTAGCCGCCCGTCCCGATTGCCTGGTGCACCCGGAGCCCGCTGTTGGCCAGGGCTCCCGAGCTGGGTCCCCAGGCACGCCTGCCGCACGGCGGGGACGGGGTTCGGGCGGGCCCGCGGCCGTCGTCCCGGCCTGTGCGGGGCAGCCGGTCTCGCCCTCCGCGTGCCGCGCCCCGTTGCCGGGATGCCGGGGCGGCGCCCCTGGGCGTGACCGTCACACGGTGCGGCCGGCGTCTCGCCGCTGCATCCCGGGAGGCGTAGCCGGCCGTCCCGATTCCGTGGTGCGCACCGGTGCCCGTGCCGGCCGCTGTCCGCTGCCCCCGAGCGGGGCCTCCGGGCCCCGCACGCCCGGGGGCGGTGTCGGGCCCCGCGGCCCGGGCCCGCGCGTGCGCTCAGGCATACGGCCCGGGCACGGGCTCGCGTGCCGCGGGCCCCGGCATGCGGCGCGGCGGCTGCCGCGTCAGGCCGCGGGGGGCATCGGGACGCCCATCACCTCCTGCGCGTGCAGGTCCGGGACCATCGACAGGCGCCACCCCTGCCAGCCCTCCGCCGGGTCCACGCCCCGCGCCAGCACCACCGCGTACGCGTCCAGGCAGTCCGCCAGCCGCCCGTCCCGCACCGGGTGCGGCGCCTCCGACAGCCGGGCGAGTTCCGCCCGCGCCTCCTCCGCACCGCCGCCGGGTGCCGCGTACGGCAGCAGGGTGCAGCGCATGAACCGCGCCCAGTCCTCCCCGCGCCGGTCCCCGTACGAGATGAACAGCCGGGCCGCCTCCTCGCACAGGTCGAGCGCCTGCGCCGTCCGGTCGTTGCCGGCGTCGACGACCGCCAGCTCCAGGCAGGTCCAGGCCTCGCCGTGGGCCAGCCCGATGCGCCGGAAGTCAGCCCGCGCGTCCACCAGCAGCTGCCGGGCGAAGCCGGAATTGCGGAGGCTGCCGGTCCGGGCCGCCCGCAGGTCGCGCGTCACGCGGCCCGAGTGGTGCCGGGCGTGCGCCAGCCCGTACACGTCCCGCATCCGCGAGAACATCGTCCGGGCGCGTTCCAGCTCCCGCACGGCCTCGTCCGGCTCGCCGGCCTCCTCCAGTGCCTGCCCCAGGTAGAACAGCGTCCACGCCTCGCCCCGGGCGTCCTCCGCCTCCCTGTGCCGGGCCAGCGCCTCCCGGAGCCGCTCCACCGCCCGGCCCGGGTCGCAGTCCACCACCCGGGCCCGGCCGAGCTGCGTCAGCGCCCAGGCCCGGCCGCGGTCGTCGCGGGTCCGCCCGTACAGGTCCAGCGCCCGGTGCAGCTCCTCCTCCGCCTGCGGGACCTCCCCGAGCCGCAGGTACACCTGCCCGAGCTGGAACTGCGCCCACGCCTCGCCGTGCACGCTCCCGTGCTCCCGGTGCAGCGCGAGGGAGCGCCGCAGCAGCCCGAGCGCCTCCGCCAGGCGCGCCGAGTCCCGCTCGACCGCCGCGAGCGCGTGCAGCGCCCACGCCCGGTCGCCCGCCAGCTCCGGCGGCTCCTGCAGCTCCAGCGCCTCCCGGATGCGGGCCGCGGCATCCCGCAGCCGGCCCTGGTGGTGCAGCGTGATCCCGAGCGAGACCAGCGCCATGGCCGCGCCCGCGTCCTGCCGCGCCTCCCGGTACTGGTCCACCACCGACGACAGCGTCGTCCGGGCCCGGTCCAGCTCGCCCAGCTGGCGCGCCGCGATGCCCGTACGCCACTGGACCGACCGCACCAGGCGGCCCTGGCCGGGCCGTCCCCGGCGGGCCGCCTCCACCGCCCGCGTCAGCTCGTCGATCTCCCCGAGCCGGTACAGGTCGCCGCGCAGCAGGCAGAAGTCGCACAGCGCGCCCAGCAGGTCCAGTACCGCCTGGAGGTCGTCGACGTCCCCGGCGTGGCGCAGGGCCGCCGTGATGAAGCTCGACTCCTCGTCCAGCCAGCGCAACGCCGCCTCCAGCGAGGCGAAGCCGTGTCCGCCGAACTGGCCGGCGCGTGTCGACGTCCGGCCGTCGACCATCCGGATCACCGCGTTCGCGAGCTGCGCGTAGTCGCGGATGAGGCGGCCGTGCGCGGCCGCGGCGCCCGCCCGGTCCCCGTCCGCCGCCAGGCGCTCCGCCGCGTAGGCGCGCACCGCGTCGTGCATGCGGAACCGCTCGCCGCGTACGTGGTCCAGGAGGCCCGCGCGGGCCAGCTCGTGCAGCAGCCGGGCGGCCTCGACCGGGCCGGTGCCGATCAGGGCGGCCGCCGCGGACGGGCCGAGGGAGGCCCGCCCGGCGAGCGTGAGCCGCCGCAACAGCCGCTGCCGGTCCTCGGCCAGCCGCCCGTACGCCCGCCCGAGCGCCCGCTCCAGGACCCCGTCGACGCCGCCGTCCGCGAGGACCCCGCCGCCGACACCCCCGCCTCCGCCCGCGGCCACGCCTTCAACGCCGCCGCCCGAGGG
>NZ_RPSE01000566.1:0-3007 GCF_003949955.1 Streptomyces sp. WAC05292 | reverse complement strand
GGGGAGGGGCGGCGGACGGTGTTCCTGCTCGCCCACACCGGGCGGCAGGCCGCCATCCGCAGCGCCGAGCTCGTCGTCCGCGGCCTCGTCAAGAGCGGGCTCGGCGTACGGGTCCTGGAGGACGAGGCGCGGGACCTGCCGCTGCCGCCGGAGGCGGAACTGGTCGCCGAGTGCACGCCCGAGGTGCTCGACGGCTGCGAGCTGCTGATCGTGCTCGGCGGCGACGGGACCCTGCTGCGCGGCGCGGAGTTCGCGCGCGGCTCGGGGGTGCCGATGCTCGGCGTCAACCTGGGGCATGTCGGGTTCCTCGCCGAGGCCGAGCGCGACGACCTCGACCGGGTCGTCGACCGGGTCGTGACGAGGGCGTACGAGGTCGAGGACCGCATGACGCTCGACGTGATGGTCCGCTCCAACGGGGACGTCGTGCACCGCGACTGGGCGCTGAACGAGGCCGCCGTGCAGAAGGTGTCGCCCGAGCGGATGCTGGAGGTGGTCCTGGAGATCGACGGCCGCCCCGTCTCCGCGTTCGGCTGCGACGGGATCGTCTGCGCGACGCCGACCGGCTCCACGGCGTACGCCTTCTCCGCGGGCGGCCCCGTGGTGTGGCCCGAGGTGGAGGCCCTGCTGATGGTGCCGATCAGCGCGCACGCGCTGTTCGCGAAGCCGCTCGTGACCTCACCGGACTCGGTGCTCGCGGTCGAGGTGCAGCCAGGGACCCTGCACGGCGTGCTGTGGTGCGACGGCCGGCGGATGCTGGAGCTGCCCGCCGGGGCGCGCGTCGAGGTCCGCCGAGGCGCGGTGCCGGTGCGGCTCGCGCGGCTGCACCACGCCTCGTTCACGGACCGGCTCGTCGCCAAGTTCGCGCTGCCGGTGTCGGGTTGGCGCGGGGCGCCGCACCAGGACTGACCGCCGGCCGGAGGGTGTGCGGACGGGGCCGGTCCGCCGGGGCCCGGGACACCGATTTCAATAGCACATGCGTTCGAGGAATTCCCGGCGGGTGACGTCACATGCCACCGGTGAAACCTCGGTATGGTCGTCCCGTGCTTGAGGAGATGCGGATACGGTCCCTGGGGGTCATCGACGACGCGGTGGTCGAGCTGTCGCCCGGATTCACCGCGGTGACCGGCGAGACCGGCGCCGGCAAGACGATGGTTGTCACGAGCCTCGGGCTGCTGCTCGGCGGGCGCGCCGACCCGGCCCTCGTACGGATCGGGGCCAAGGCGGCGGTCGTCGAGGGGCGCATCGTCATGAGCCCCGACGCCCCGGCCGCCGTACGCGCCGAGGAGGCCGGCGCCGAGCTCGACGACGGCGCCCTCCTGATCAGCCGGACCGTGTCCGCCGAAGGCCGCTCGCGCGCCCACGTCGGCGGCCGCTCCGTGCCCGTCGGGCTGCTCGGCGAACTCGCCGACGACCTCGTCGCCGTCCACGGCCAGACCGACCAGCAGGGCCTGCTGCGCCCCGCCCGGCAGCGCCAGGCCCTCGACCGGTACGCCGGCGACGCCGTCGCCGTCCCGCTGGAGAAGTACGGGTCCGCCTACCGGCGGCTGCGGGCCGTCGCCGCCGAGCTGGAGGAGATCACCACCCGCGCCCGCGAGCGCGCCCAGGAGGCCGACCTCCTGCGCTTCGGGCTGGAGGAGATCGCCGCCGTCGAGCCGGTGGCCGGCGAGGACGCCGAACTCGCCGCCGAGGCCGAACGGCTCGGCCACGCCGAAGCGCTCGCCTCCGCCGCGCAGATCGCCCACGCCGCGCTCGCCGGCGACGTCGAGGACCCGGAAGGCGTCGACGCCAACACGCTCGTCGCCGGCGCCCACCGGGCCCTGGAAGCCGTACGCTCCCACGACCCGGTCCTCGGTGCGCTCGCCGAGCGGATCGGCGAGGTCCAGATCCTGCTCGCCGATGTCGCCGGGGAACTCGCCGGATACGCCGACGACCTCGACGCCGACCCGCTGCGGCTCGCCGCCGTGGAAGAGCGCCGGGCCGCCCTCACCCAGCTCACCCGCAAGTACGGCGACTCCGTCGACGCGGTACTGGAATGGGCGCAGACGAGCGCCGCGCGGCTCCTCGAACTCGACGGCGACGACGAGCGGATCGCCGAGCTGACCGCCGAACGCGACGGGCTGCGGGCCGAACTCTCCCAGCTCGCCCAGGCGCTGACGGACGCCCGCGTCGAGGCGGCGACCCGGTTCGCCGCGGCCGTCACCGAGGAACTGGCCTCCCTCGCGATGCCGCACGCACGCGTCACGATCGACATCCGGCAGGCCGAGGTCGCCGACGAGGACGACGGCGTCGAAGTCGGCGGCCGTGCGGTCGCCTACGGGCCCACGGGCGCGGACGAGGTCGAACTGCTCCTCGCCCCGCACCCCGGCGCCCAGCCGAGGCCCATCGCCAAGGGCGCCTCCGGCGGTGAGCTCTCCCGCGTCATGCTCGCCGTCGAGGTCGTCTTCGCCGGCTCCGACCCCGTCCCCACCTACCTCTTCGACGAGGTCGACGCCGGCGTCGGCGGCAAGGCGGCCGTCGAGGTCGGGCGGCGCCTGGCCAAGCTCGCCAAGTCCGCCCAGGTCGTCGTCGTCACCCACCTGCCGCAGGTGGCGGCCTTCGCCGACCGGCAGCTCCTCGTCGAGAAGACCAACGACGGCTCCGTCACCCGCAGCGGCGTCACCGTCCTGGAAGGCGAAGCCCGCATCCGCGAACTCTCGCGGATGCTCGCCGGACACGAGGACTCCGTCTCCGCCCGCGCCCACGCCGAGGAACTCCTCGCCGCGGCGCGCGCCGACGCGTAGCGCGGCACCCGGGGCGGGCGCGCCTGCCGCGCGCCCCGGGCCGCCCCCGCGCACGCGCCCGGGTGGCGCGGGGTGGCGCGAAGATGACGGGCGCTACGCCGTGTGGGTGACACTCGGGGGCGCGTGACGGTATCTCGTACCGGATCCGACCCCGTATCCACGCGGAACGCGCGCACGCCCTGGCATCCTGGGCGGCGACTCTGCCCCCTCACCCAGGAGCCCCCGGC
>NZ_RPSE01000565.1:0-3023 GCF_003949955.1 Streptomyces sp. WAC05292 | reverse complement strand
CGTCCCGCACGGCGGCCAGCGCGGCCTCCGCCCGGACGACCCTGGCGGGGGCGGAGGGGGAGGCGGCGGCCGCGCCGTTCGCGGCGGGCCCGTGGCTGTTCAGCCACAACGGGGCGGTGCGGGGCTGGCCGCTGTCGGTGGCGGCGCTCGCGGCCGAACTGCCGCCGGCGGAGCTGCTGTCGCTGCCCGCGGCGACCGATTCCGCGCTGGTGTGGGCGCTGGTGCTGCACCGGCTGCAGCACGGCGACGACCTGGGGACGGCGCTCGCGGAGCCGGTGCGGGAGGTGGCGGGGGCCGCGCCGGGCTCCCGCCTGAACCTGCTGCTGACCGACGGCACGTCGATCGCCGCGACCGCCTGGGGGGATTCGCTGTGGTATCTGGCCGATCCGCCCGCGGGCCGCGTGGTGGTGGCGTCGGAGCCCTACGACGACGACACCCGCTGGTGCGAGGTGCCCGACCGGACCCTGTTGACCGCCCATCGCACGGGGGTCGCGCTGACCCCGCTCAAGGAGACCGTCCAGTGAGCAGTAGTGACTTCCAGTTGACCCGGACCCTCGACGAGCACGCCGCGGAGGCGGCGCTGCGCGCGGACGTGCTGCACGGGCTCGCGCAGTCGCCGAAGGCGCTGCCGCCCAAGTGGTTCTACGACGCACGCGGCAGCGCGCTGTTCGAGGAGATCACCCGGCTGCCCGAGTACTACCCGACGCGCGCGGAACGGGAGATCCTGCGGGAGCGGGCGGCGGAGATCGCGGACGCGAGCGGGGCCCGGACCCTGGTGGAGCTGGGTTCGGGCTCCTCGGAGAAGACCCGGCACCTGATCGAGGCGATGCCGGCGCTGGAGGCCTACGTGCCGGTGGACGTGAGCGGGAGCGCCCTGGAGGGGGCGGCCCGGGCGCTGTTGGCCGAGCATCCGGGGCTTCGGGTGCACGCACTGGTGGCGGACTTCACGAAGCCGCTGCGGCTTCCGGAGTCGCCCGGTCCGCGGCTGGTGGCGTTCCTCGGGGGGACGATCGGCAACCTTTTGCCGGCGGAGCGGGCGCGGTTCCTGGCGTCGGTGCGGGCGGTGCTGGAGCCGGGGGACGCGCTGCTGATGGGGACGGACCTCGTGAAGGACGAGGACGTGCTGGTGGCGGCGTACGACGACGCTCAGGGGGTGACGGCCGAGTTCAACCGGAACGTGCTGGCGGTGGTCAACCGGGAGTTGGACGCGGACTTCCCGCTCGGCGACTTCGAGCACGTCGCGGTGTGGAACCGGGAGGAGGAGTGGATCGAGATGCGGCTGCGGGCCCGGTCGGACCTGGTGGTGAAGGTCCGGGCGCTGGACATGCTGGTGCCGTTCTCGGCGGGTGAGGAGATCCTGACGGAGGTGTCGGCGAAGTTCCGCCGGGAGGGTGTGCGGCGGGAGCTGACGGCCGCCGGGCTGGAGCCGGCCCGCTGGTGGACGGACTCCGGGGGCCGGTTCGCGCTGTCGCTGTCTGTGGCGGTCGGAGCCTCGGGCGCCGCAGCGGCCGGGGTTCGTACGGCGCCCTGAGCCGCCGCGGCGAGGTCCCGCCGGTCGGTGTGCCGGCCCGGCGGGATCCGCGGCGGCAGCCGGATCTCGGCGGTGACGCCGCGCGTGCGGGCCGTCCGCCACAGTGAGGCGGTGAGCGGGTCGTCGCCGACGAAGGCGCAGGCCCCGGCGGTGGTGCCGTCGGGGAGCAGGTAGGCGAGGCGGACGGGCTGTACGGGGACGCGGGCGTCGAGGGCGGCTTGGAAGGCGGCCCTGCGGAAGGTCCCTCCGGCGCGCCCGCACCAGGTGCTGCCCTCGGGGAAGACCGTGACGCGGTCGCCGGCGCGGAGGGCGCGGGTGAGTGCGGCGACGGTGTCGGGGAGGGCGCGGATCCGGTCGCGTTCGATGAAGAGGGTTCCGGCGCCGGCGGCGATCCGGCCGAGTACGGGCCAGCCGCGGATGTCGCTCTTGGCGAGTGTGCGGCCGGGCAGGGCGGCGGCCACGAGGGGGATGTCGAGCCAGGAGACGTGATTGGGGGTGATGAGGCAGGGGCCGGCGGGGCCGGGGCTGCCGTGGATGCGCACGCGCAGGCCGAAGGCCCGCAGGAAGGCGGTCGACCAGGCGCGGACCAGGGCGTGGCGGGCCCTGCGGGGCAGCAGCCGGACCGGGGGCGCCGCGGCGACCGCGACGAGGAGCAGGGCGAGGGCGGCGGTGATCCGCAGGAGGGCGCGCACCATGCCCGCGGTGGGCCCGTCGTGGCGTGCGCAGGCCGGGGGTGTGCAGGGCGAGGCGGGCAGCCAGGCGTTCATGCGGACGGGGCGAGCGAGAGGAAGTGCCGGAGGTAGCGGGGGTTGGTGCGCCGCAGGGAGAGCAGGACGTACAGGTCGGCGCAGCCGAACGCGGCGTCGAGGGCGGGTTCGCCGCAGACCCAGGCGCCCAGGCGCAGGTAGCCGCGCAGCAGCGGCGGCAGCGGCATGCGGTCGGGGAACGCGGTGCCGGAGGGGTTCCAGGGGTGGAGGGGGGTGACGCGGTACTCGTCGGGGGCGAGGTTGCGGGGCAGGACGTTCTCGCGGGTGGCGGCGGCGAGAACGCCTCCGTCGGAGAGCGGTATGGAGCAGCAGCCGGCGATCCAGTTGTGGCCGCAGCGGTCCATGTAGCGGGCGAGCCCCGCCCAGATCAGGCCGATGGCGGCGCCGTTGCGGTGGTCGGGGTGGACGCAGGAGCGGCCGGCCTCGACGAGGTCGGGGCGGATCGGGGCGAGGGCGGAGAGGTCGAACTCGGTTTCGGAGTAGAGGCGTCCGGCGACGGCGGCGCGTTCGGGGGGCAGCAGCCGGTAGGTGGCGACGACCTGTCCGGTCTCCTCCTCCACGACGAGGAGGTGGTCGCAGTAGGCGTCGAAGGCGTCGGAGTCGATGCCGGGCTCCGGTCCGTCGAGGCGGGCGCCGAGTTCCCCGGCGAAGACGTCGTGGCGCAGCCGCTGCGCCGCGCGCACCTCGTCCTCGTCGCGGGCGAGGCGTACCGCGTAGCGGGGGGC
>NZ_RPSE01000564.1:0-3030 GCF_003949955.1 Streptomyces sp. WAC05292 | reverse complement strand
GTCAAACATGGGGTGCTCCTTGGGTGGCGGTAGGGCGAACCGAGCCGGGATTCAGGCGGTCCAGTCCAGGATGATCTTGCCGCTGCGGGCCGTGGCGGCCTCGTCGAAGGCGGCTTCGAAGTCGCGGTGCGAGTAGCGGCCGGTGATGACGGGGCTGAGGTCGAGGCCGCCCTCCAGGAGGACGGTCATCGCGTACCAGGTCTCGAACATCTCGCGGCCGTAGATGCCCTTGATCGTGATCATCGAGGTGACGATCCTCGCCCAGTCCACGGGGAACTCCTGGGCGGGCAGGCCCAGCATGGCGATCTTCCCGCCGTGCGTCATGTTGGCGATCATGTCGCGCATCGCCTCGGGGCGGCCGGACATCTCCAGGCCGACGTCGAAGCCCTCGCGCAGCCCGAGCCGCTCCTGCGCGTCGGCGATGGTGGCGTGCGAGACGTCGAGGGCGAGGGTGGCGCCGGCCTTGCGGGCGATCTCCAGGCGCTCGGGGCTGACGTCGGTGATGACGACGTTGCGGGCGCCGGCGTGGCGGGCGACCGCGGCCGCCATGATGCCGATCGGGCCGGCCCCGGTGATCAGGACGTCCTCGCCGACGAGGGGGAAGGACAGGGCGGTGTGGACGGCGTTGCCGAACGGGTCGAAGATCGCGGCGACGTCGAGGTCGACGGCGGTGCGGTGCACCCACACGTTCTGCGCGGGCAGGACGACGTACTCGGCGAAGGCGCCGTCGCGGCCGACGCCGAGGCCGACGGTGCTGCGGCACAGGTGGCGGCGGCCGGCCAGGCAGTTGCGGCACTTGCCGCACACGAGGTGGCCCTCGCCGCTGACGAGCGCGCCGGTCTCGATGTCGCGGACGTCGGCGCCGACGGCGGCGACCTCGCCGACGAACTCGTGCCCCAGGACGAGGGGGGTCTTGACGGCGCCCTGCGCCCAGCCGTCCCAGGAGCGGATGTGCAGGTCGGTGCCGCAGATGCCGGTGCGCAGCACCCTGATCAGCACGTCCCCGGCGCCGTACTCCGGTTCCGGGACGTCCATCAGCCAGAGCCCGGGTTCGGCTTTGTGCTTGACGAGTGCCTTCATGGGGTGGCTCCAGGCATGTGCAGGGGGTGCCGCGGCCCGTGGGGCTGGTGCGGCGTATCGACGGGACCAATCTGCCGACCTGCGCAGTGATCAGTCCATCGAGGATTTCTTAAGCGGGTCGACAGCGCAGCTTCACGCCTATGCTCCTCCCGTGAAGGGCGGGTGGCCTGCGGAAGGGCCGCCCGTCGGGGTCGGGGATCGGGGAGGTGTCGGGCGTGCCGAGTCTGCGCAGCAGGGCGCTGTCGGTCGCGCTGGTCGCGGCGGGCCGGCGCAGGCGGCTCGCGAGTGCGGAGGCGGTGCGGGCGCTGGTCGCCGAGGCGGCGCGCCGGCCGGCGTCGCACCTGCCGCCCCGGTCGCTGGGGCGGGTCGCGGAGATATCGCGGACGTTCGTCGGGGCGTGGCCGGTGTACGACGCTTCGCCGCGGGGCGTCGAGCCGGCGGCCCGGGTGCTGTACGTGCACGGGGGCGGATACGTGAACGAGCTGGTGCGGCCGCACTGGGCGATGGTGCGGACGCTGGTGGTGCAGGCGCGGGCACGGGTGGTGGTGCCGGCGTACACGCTGGCTCCGCGGGGCACGGCCGACCGTACGGTGCCGATCGCCGCGGACCTGCTCAGCGGCCTGATCGAGGGCGGCGGGGAGGGCGGGACGGTGCTGGTCGGGGATGCGGCGGGCGCCGGGCTGGCGCTGGCGGCGGCGCAGCGGCTGCGGGACCGCACGGGGGCGCAGCCGTCCCGGATCGTGCTGATCTCGCCGTGGCTGGACCTGACGGTGAGCCATCCGGACCAGGAGGCGTTGGAGGCCGTGGACCCGGTGCAGGCCAGATCGGGGCTCCGGGAGGCGGGGCGGCTGTACGCGGGGACGCTGCCGACGGAGGATCCGCAGGTGAGCCCGTTGCGGGGGGCGCTGGGCGGGCTGGCGCCGATGACGGTGTTCTCGGGGACGCGGGATGTGCTGGCGACGGACAGCCGGGAGCTGGTGCGGCGGGCGCGGGAGGCCGGCGCCGAGGTGGAGCTGCACGAGGAGGCGGGGCTCCCGCACGCCTATCCGCTGCTGCCGGTGCCGGAGGGGCGGGCGGCTCGCGACCGGATCGTGGAGCTGGTCCGGTCCGCCGCCGCGGAGTGACGGGGCGGGGCGGGCGGGCTCAGGCCGTGCAGGTCATGAGGGAGCTGACCGGCCAGGCGCGGTACGCGGTCCAGTAGGCCTCGTCGCGGGCCGCGTCGGCGGGCGGGGTGCGGTTGGGCTGCCAGCCGACGGTGCTGAAACCGGCTTCGACGGCGGCCTCCGCGAAGTCGGAGTGCGCCCACTCGCGGAACTCGAACACGAGGGCGGGGTCGTCGACGAGCTGCGCCTTCAGCAGGGGCGCGTCGCCGGCGGGGACGCGCTCGACGATGCGGACCCCGTACGGCGACCAGTCGACGTGCGGGTACGCCCCGGCGTTGGGGACGGTCGCGAGGAGCCGCCCGCCGTCGCGCAGGTTGGCCCGGATGGAGCGGAACATCCCGTGGAGGGCGGTCCGGTCGGGGGCCTGGTTGAACAGGTAGGCGGCCGTGACCAGGTCGAAGGGCCCCAGGCGGGGGAGCTTGGCGGTGTCGGCGACGACGTAGGCGACGGCCCCGGGAATGTGCCCGGCGTGGGCGCGGGCCCTGCGGAGCAGCTCTTCGGAGGTGTCGACGCCGAGGGCGCGGCGGGCTCCGCCGCGGGCCAGGAGCCGGGTGTTGTGGCCGTGTCCGCAGGCCAGGTCGAGGGTGTCGAGGCCGTGGACCCCGCCGAGCGCGTCGAGCGCCTCCAGGAGGGTGTGGGTGTCGGCGGCGGAGTAGGCCGCCGTGGTCGTCGACTCCGGGAACTCTTCGCCGAGGGTGCCGTACGGGAACCGCATGCTCTGCCTTGCCTTCCGGGGCTGGCGGGGGTGGGACGCCTGCGTATCGTGCCCCGGAAGGCAAGGCAGAGC
>NZ_RPSE01000563.1:0-3055 GCF_003949955.1 Streptomyces sp. WAC05292 | reverse complement strand
GTACGGGGACGTGGCGGAGGGGGGTGCGGGCGGAGGCTGGAGGTGTCCCGACGGGCCGGCGCACGGCGTCCGGCAGCGGCGGCCGGCGCAGTGGCGCGGCCGCCGACGATTCCAGGAGCAGCAGAGATGAAGACCCGCACCCGTGTGCTGACCGGTTCCGCCCTCGTCGTCGCGCTCGGCGCCGGCACGTTCGGCGCGGTGAGCGCCAACGCGGCGCAGTCGGCGCCGGCGGCCGCGGCCGCGGCCGCCGCGAAGAAGGACGGCGCGGTGGACGGGAAGGCGTTCACGACGTCGACGCACCTGACGGTCGACGCGGCCGCGCGGGCCGCGCAGGCGGCGCTGGAGGCGGCGCGCAAGGAGAACCAGCGGGTGACGGTGGCGGTGGTGGACCGCAACGGCAACACGATCGTCACGCTGCGCGGTGACGGCGCGGGCCCGCAGTCGTACGAGTCGGCGGAGCGCAAGGCGTTCACGGCGGTGGCCTGGAACGCGCCGACGTCGGTGCTGGCGGGCCGGCTGGCGCAGGCCCCGAACCTGAAGGACATCCCGGGGACGCTGTTCCTCGGCGGCGGTGTGCCGGTGCAGTCGGAGGGCGCGCCGGTGGCGGGCATCGGCGTGGCCGGTGCGCCGAGCGGCGAGCTGGACGAGAAGTACGCGAAGGCGGGCGTGGACGCGCTGGCGAAGTAGGCGTCCGGCGGGTGCAGCCGCGGCGCCGGGCGGGGTCCCGGGGCCGCGGCCGAATCGGACCGTTGCGCACATACAACCCCATAAGATCGTGGCTGTGGATACCCGAACGCTCTCCCGTCTCGCCGGTCTGGCCTCCGCCGTGGTCCTCCTCGCGGGCACGGGGTGTACGGCCGACACGGTGCAGGGCCGGCCGGGCGCGTCGGGGCTGCGGGACGCGTACTTCCCGAAGGCGGGCAACGGCGGCTACCAGGTGGAGCACTACGGGCTGGAGTTGGGCTACGACCCGGCGGACGGGGTGCTGCACGGCCGCGCGGTGATCACGGCTCGGGCGGAGCAGGGGCTCAGCTCGTTCAACCTGGACTTCAGCGGGCTGAAGGTCGAGCGGATCGCGGTGCAGGGCACCGGGGCCCGGTTCAACCGGACGGGCACCGAGCTGACGGTGCGGCCGGCCGACGACCTGGCGGCGGGCGAGGTGTTCCGCACGGAGGTCGTCTACAGCGGCAGGCCGAAGCCGCACGAGGATCCGGACGGCTCCACGGAGGGCTGGATCCGCCTGGACGGCGGGGCGGTCGCGGTGGGCGAGCCGGTCGGGTCGATGACGTGGTTCCCGGGGAACCACCACCCCAGCGACAAGGCCGCCTACGACGTGGTGCTGACCGTTCCGAAGGGGTACGAGGCCGTCTCGAACGGCCGGCTGCGCTCGCGTACGGACACCGGTGACGGGCGGACGGCGTTCGCCTGGCACAGCCCGGAGCCGGTGGCGAGCTACCTGGTCACGGCGGCGGTCGGCAGGTTCACGGTGACGGAGGGGCGGACGCCCTCCGGGGTGCCGCTGTACTCGGCCGTCGACCCGGGCGAGGAGGCGGGGAGCGCGCCCGCGCTGGGGCGGCTGGCGGAGATGACGGAGTGGGCCGCGGCGCGGTTCGGGCCGTACCCGTTCTCGGCGGGCGGGGCGATCGTGCTGCCTTCGGGGAGCCTGGAGTACGCGCTGGAGACGCAGACGCGGCCCGTGTTCCCGGGCGCGCCGACGGAGGACCTGGTGCTGCACGAGCTGGCGCACCAGTGGTTCGGGAACTCGGTGTCGCCGGCGTCGTGGAAGGACATGTGGCTGAACGAGGGGTTCGCCACGTACGCGGAGTGGCTGTGGGCGGAGGAGCACGGCGGGCCGACCGCCGAGCAGCGCTTCGAGGCGTTCCTGGCCGGTGACACCGCGGTGGACCCGGCGGCGGACTCCGACTGGGACGCGTTCGCGCCGGCGTCCCCGCCCGGGCCGGAGGACATCTCCGGCAACCCGGTCTACCACCGGGGCGCGATGGTGCTGCACCGGATCCGGCAGGAGGCGGGCGATGCGGCGTTCTCGGCGCTGCTGCGCGGCTGGGCGGCCGAGCGGCGGCACGGCAACGCGAGCACCGCGGACTTCACCGCGTACGCCGAGAAGCAGACGGGGCTTGACCTGCGGCGGGTGTGGGACGTGTGTCTGTACGGCAAGGACAGCCCCCGCTGACCGCGGCGCCGGGCCGCCCGGGCACGCGGCCGCCCCCGGACCCCTCCCCGGACGGCCGGGAGGGGGCCGGAGCGGTCACCGCGGCCGCCGGGCGGATCCGGAGGTCCGGGGACCCGCCCGCGCCGCGGTCCGGTGCGGGCGGACTCAGACGTTGACGCCGAAGTCCTGGGCGATGCCGGCGAGGCCGGAGGCGTAGCCCTGGCCGACCGCGCGGAACTTCCACTCGGCGCCGTTGCGGTAGAGCTCGCCGAAGACCATGGCGGTCTCGGTGGCCGCGTCCTCGGAGAGGTCGTAGCGGGCGATCTCGGCGCCGCCCGCCTGGTTCACGACGCGGATGTACGCGTTGCGGACCTGGCCGAAGTTCTGGCTGCGGGAGTCGGCGTCGTAGATCGAGACCGGGAAGACGATCTTGTCGACGTCGGCCGGGAGGGCGGCCAGGTTGACGTTGATCGCCTCGTCGTCGCCGGCGCCCTCACCGGTGCGGTTGTCACCGGTGTGGACGATGCTCTGGTCCGGGGTGGACTTGTTGTTGAAGAAGACGAAGTGGCCGTCCGAGACGACCTTGCCCATCGCGTTGACCGCGATGGCCGAGGCGTCGAGGTCGAAGTCGACACCGGTCGTCGTCCGGACGTCCCAGCCGAGGCCGACCGTGACGGCGCTGAGGCCGGGGGCCTCCTTGGTGAGCGAGACGTTGCCGCCCTTGGACAGGCTTACTGCCATTGTGACTGGTGTCCCTTCCTCGTCGCTGACCGCGAGATGTGCGGTCAAGGTACCGCTGACCTTCATAACGCGCCGAGGTGCCCCGCAGGTTCCAGGGCGGCCTTCCGGGTTCCGGCGCGTCGCCGGCCGCGGGCGGGCGGGAGG
>NZ_RPSE01000562.1:0-3070 GCF_003949955.1 Streptomyces sp. WAC05292 | reverse complement strand
GTCCGGCGAAGAGCTACTCCCCTTCTGCTCCGCCCCCCGCCTCCGCCGTCGCGTATTCTGGGCGGAGCAGAAGGGGAGTAGCTCTTCGCCGGACCGTCGACATACTGCTGGGCCACCCAGCCGGCGCCCGGAGGCAGGCCGCACACAGCGGCCCGCCAGCGAGACCTTCGGCCGCAGTGTCCTGTCCATGTTCACCGCATCCGTGCACCGCCACGGGCGCACCGAACACCGTCAGGGCGCCGCCGAGCCGAAGCGACCCCTGACACAGCACTCCAGGTCTCTCGGAACGGCGGCGCCCGCCAGCCCACCGATCGAGGTCCCAGCCCCGTGTTCAGCACCGACTTCAGCATCGCCGTCACGGCCATCGCCTTCGGCGTCGTCTTCCTCGCCGAACTGCCCGACAAGACCGCCCTGGCCGGCCTCGTCCTCGGCACCCGCTACCGCGCCTCGTACGTCTTCGCCGGAGTCGCCGCGGCCTTCGCCGTGCACGTCGCGCTCGCCATCGCCGCCGGCAGCGTCCTCACCCTGCTGCCCCACCGGCTCGTGCAGGCCGTCGTCGGCGTTCTCTTCCTCGCCGGCGCGGCGATGCTGCTGCTGAAGAAGGACGACGGGGAGGAGGACGTCAAGCCGCCCGCCGACCAGTCCTTCTGGAAGGTCTCCGGCGCCGGCTTCATGCTGATCCTCGTCGCCGAGTTCGGCGACCTCACCCAGATCATGACCGCCAACCTCGCCGCCCGCTACGACAACCCGCTTTCGGTCGGCATCGGTGCCGTCCTGGCGCTCTGGGCAGTCGCCGGCATCGGCATCCTCGGCGGCCGGACCCTCATGAAGTACGTCCCCCTCCGCCTCATCACGAAGATCGCGGCTGCCGTGATGATCGCCCTGGGCGGGTTCTCCCTGTACGAGGCCGTCGTCGGCTGAGCCGGGCTGCCCCGCCGGGGCGGGGGCGAGGGCGGGGTGCCGGCCGGGTCGGCGCCCGGCCCCGGCTCCGGCCCCGGCCGGGCGTGCGTACGAGGGGTGGGGGGCCCGGCAGGTGTGCCGCCCCAGGCGGCTCGCCCGCCTCCCGGGCGGCGTGGCTGCCGTGCGTCAGCTCAGGCGGCGGGGGTGAGGGTGAGGTGGATCGAGCCGTCGGGGGCGGTGGCCACCTCGACGGCCGCCAGGTCGGGGACGTGCGCCGTGGGGCCGTGCTCGGCGGCGCGCGGGCCGATGCCGATCACGCGCATGCCGGCGGCCTTGCCTGCGGCTATGCCGGCGGCGGAGTCCTCGAAGACGATGCAGTCGGCGGGGTCGGCGCCCAGCTCCGCGGCGCCCTTCAGGAAACCCTCGGGGTGGGGCTTGCTGGCCTCGACGCACTCGGCGGTGACGCGCACCTCCGGCAGCGGCAGCCGGGCGGCTCCCATCCGGGCCGAGGCCAGGGCGGCGTCGGCTGAGGTGACCAGGGCGTGCGGCATCCCGGCGATGGCCCGCATGAACTCCGGAGCCCCGCCGATCGGGACGACGCCGTCGGTGTCGGCGGTCTCGCGGGCGAGCATCACCGCGTTCTCGGCGTGGTTGAGCTCCATCGGGCGGTCGGGCAGGAGGATCGCCATGGTGGCGTAGCCCTGGCGGCCGTGGACCACCTTGAGGGCCTCCTCCGGATCCAGGCCGTGCGAGACGGCCCACTCCCGCCAGCAGCGCTCGACCACGGCGTCCGAGTTGACCAGGGTGCCGTCCATGTCCAGGAGGAGGGCCTTGGCGGTGAGGACGACGGGGGCGGTGATGGTGCTGGCCGGCATCGGCGGGGCTCCAGACGGGGCGGGAGAAAGAAAACAAGCGGTTCCGCCCACCGGTCAGGGAATGCGGACGGAACCACTTTGTTCCTACACGATACAAAACCGGGGGCCGGGTGCGCCACCCGCCCCCCGGATGTGGGCGAAACCGCAGGCTCGGGGCGGCGGTGGACCGGTCCCGGACGGACCGGTCTCGGACGGACCGGTCCGGACCGGTCGGGACCGGATGCGGCCGGTTGGGGCGGTTGAGGCGTGGACATGGTGGAGGCGGCGGGGTCTGTCCGCCGGCACCGCGAGGTGTGTCGGGGCGGCGGGCGGTGGGCGGCGTAGGGATGTCGAAACGCGGGTGGCGGCCGGTGGGCCGAGGAGGCGGCCGTCCGGCAGCTTCGGGCAGAGATCGCGGGCCCGTGGCGTACGGGGTGTGGCGAGCCGGGTCGGAGGCGTCCGGAGGGGCTCGTGAGCGCCGGTCGGCGGCGGAGGAGGCGACGGCCGGACGGGTGGGGCGGTGCCTCGCGGGAGAGGGAGGTTCGTCTGCGGGAGTCGCGGCCGAGAGGCCCGCGGCTTGCCGATCGGCGACGCCGTGCCTGACGGGCTTCCGGCTGGTGGGGTGCCGGCCCCTCCGGGCGGTTGCCTTTCCGGGTGGCGGGCCCGGCGGCCCGGCGGCCCGGCGGCCCGGCCGCCCGGGGGTGCGGGGGCGCGGCAGTTCACGTTCCGGCGGGTGGCGGCCGGGAGCAGGCTCGCCCCGGGGTCCGCCCGCCGGGCCTGCCGTGGCGGGCCGCGGCGTCCGGGGCGGCGGCGGGGCGGGGGCGTCGTACGGCGCCGCCGGCCGGGACCTCCCGGCGGGGCAGGCGCAGGGCGGGCCCCGGCCCGGCGGCGGCTTCCGGGTGTCAGGCGGTGCGTTCCAGCGCCTTGCGGGTGGCGGGGCCGTAGACGCCGTAGCCGTCGTCCCAGATGTCGTTCCGCCACTGGAATTCCGCGACGGCCTCCTTCGTGCGGCTGTCGAACCGGCCGTTGATCCTGCCGCCGTACACGCCGTCGGCCGCCAGGAGCCGCTGCATCCTCTCCACCTCCGGGCCCGAGTCGCCCTGGCGGAGGACGGGTGCCTTCGACGGGGACGCGGAGCCGGTCGCAGAGCGGCCGGGGCTCGGCGTGGTGGGCGGTGCGGCCGGAGCGGCTGCGGTCGACGGAGCCGACGCGGTGGGCGACGGGGACGCCGACTTCGACGCCTTCGGGGACGCGGAGCGGGAAGCCGACCTCGTGGGGGCGGCGGAGGGGGAGGCGGACTCCGCCGCCCCCACGAG
>NZ_RPSE01000561.1:0-3092 GCF_003949955.1 Streptomyces sp. WAC05292 | reverse complement strand
GGCGGCGGGCAGCAGAGCGGCGGGGGCCGCGGCACCGCCGCCGAGGAGCGCGTCCGCCTCGGCGAGGTGGGCGACGAGCACGCCGGGCGCGGCCGCGGCTCCGCCGGGGCGGTCGCCGTCGCCGAGGTCGAAGGCCGTGACGACGGCCGTGCCGTCGGCGGCGCCCTCGACGCGGCCGGCGGCCAGGTGCGTGGCGACGAGCGGGCCGGGCAGCAGGGCACGCCCCGCCTCCTCGAAGGCGAGGACGGCCTCGGCGAGCCCGAGCCCCACCCCGCCGTCCGCCTCGGGCAGGCGCAGCGCGAAGAACCCCGCGCCGCCCAGCTCCCGCCACAGCCCGCGGTCCACACACCCGGCTCCCTGCGCCTCCGCCCGGTCCACCGACGCCCGCAGGGCCTCGCGTCCGAAGCGCCGCGCCAGCAGGGCCCGTACGCCCGCCCGGAGGTCGTCCTGTTCCTGCGTCGGCTGGAAGTCCACGCTCACCGGCCCTTCGGGAGGCCGAGGATCCGCTCGGCGACGATGGTGTGCTGGATCTGCGAGGTGCCCGCGGCGATCGTGTAGGACAGCGAGGACAGGCGCTCGCGCACCCACTCCTCCTCCAGGGCGAGCGCTTCGGCGCCGAGGACCTCCGCGGCGGCGTCGTACAGCTCCTGCCGTGCCTGCGAGTAGGCCAGCTTGAAGACGGAGCCGCCGGCGCCCGGCACCCCGCCGGTGCGCTCGGCGGCGGAGACGTTCCACTGGGTGAGCCGCCACAGCGCCGCGAACTCCGCGGCGAGCCGGCCGAGGCGGCGCCGCAGCACGGGGTCGTCCCAGCGGCCGTTGGCCCGCGCGGCCCGTGCGAGGGCGCCGAGGGTGCGGCGGCAGGCGACGACCTCGCCGACGAAGGCGGTGCCCCGCTCGAAGGAGAGGGTGGTCATGGTGACGCGCCAGCCGTCGTTCTCGGCGCCGACGCGGTACGGGACGGGGACGCGCACCCCGTCGAGGAACACCTCGGCGAACTCCGCGGAGCCGGCCAGGGTCCGCAGCGGCCGCACCGTCACGCCCGGCGCGTCCATCGGCATGGCGAGCCAGGTGAGGCCGCGGTGCCGGGGGGCGTCGGGGTCGGTGCGGACGAGCAGCTCGCACCAGTCGGCGATCTCGGCGTGCGAGGTCCAGATCTTCGAGCCGGTGACCACGTACGCGTCGCCGTCGCGGACGGCGCGGGTGCGCAGGGAGGCCAGGTCGGAGCCCGCGCCGGGCTCGCTGAAGCCCTGGCACCACACCTCCTCGCCGCGCAGGACGGGCGGCAGCCAGCGGGCCCGCTGGGCGGGCGTGCCCTCCGCGGCGACGGTGGGGCCGGCGTGCAGGAGGCCGACGAAGTTCGCGCCGACGTACGGGGCGCCGGCCCGCTCGGTCTCCTCCAGGAAGACCAGGTGCCGGGTCGGGCCGGCGCCGCGGCCGCCCGCGTCCACGGGCCAGTGCAGGCCGGCGTAGCCGGCGTCGTACAGCCGGCGCTGCCAGCCGAGGTCGTACGCGCGCCGGCCGGGCCAGTCGTCGGGAGACGGCCGGGGCGGCAGCTCGGGCAGGACCTTGGCCAGCCACGCGCGCAGCCCGGCCCGGAACTCCCGCTCCTCCTGCGTTTCGGCGAGGTCCACGGCGCCGCCCGCCTCAGACCAGGTCCAGGCCGAGCATGCGGATGGCGTTGCCGCGCATCAGTTTGTGGACGGTCTCGTCGTCGAGGCCCGCGACGTGGTCGAGGGCGACCTCCTTGGTGTGCGGGAAGGTGGAGTCGACGTGCGGGTAGTCGGTCTCGAAGGTGGCGTTGTCGCGGCCCACGGTGTCGATCGAGGCGACGCCGTGCTTGTCGCGGAAGAAGCAGCAGAAGACCTGCCGGTAGTAGTACGTGGAGGGCGGCTCGGGGATCAGGTCGCGGACGCCGCCCCAGGCGCGGTGCTCGCGCCACACGTCGTCGGCGCGCTCCAGGGCGTACGGGATCCAGCCCATCTGGCCCTCGCTGTAGGCGAGCTTGAGCTGCGGGAACCTCACGAGGACGCCGCTGAAGAGGAAGTCCGTCATCGATGCCATCGCGTTGTTGAAGCTGAGGGCGGCCTGGACGGCGGGCGGCGAGTCGGGGGAGGCCGCGGGCATCTGGGAGGAGGACCCGATGTGCATGTTGACGACCGTGCCGGTCTCCTGGCAGACCGCGAAGAAGGGGTCCCAGTACCCGGAGTGGATGGAGGGCAGGCCGAGGTGGGTGGGGATCTCGGAGAACGTGACGGCGCGCACCCCGCGCGCGGCGTTGCGGCGGACCTCGGCGACGGCGAGGCCGATGTCCCACAGCGGGATCAGGCACAGGGGGATCAGCCGGCCGCCGCTGTCGCCGCACCACTCCTCGACCATCCAGTCGTTGTAGGCGCGCACGCAGGCGAGGGCGACCTCCTTGTCGCGGGCCTCGGCGAAGGTCTGGCCGCAGAAGCGGGGGAAGGTGGGGAAGCAGAGGGACGCCTCGACGTGGTTGAGGTCCATGTCCTCCAGGCGCGCCTTGGGGTCCCAGCAGCCGCGGCGCATCTCCTCGCGGGTGATGCCCTCCAGGGTCATGTCGTCGCGGTCGAAGCCGACGGCGGCGATGTTCCGCTTGTACGGGAACCGCAGGTCCTCGTAGACCCACCAGTCGGCCGGGGGGCCGTCGGGGTCCATCGAGACGACGTACCTGCCGCCGCGGTACTCCAGCTCGCCGATGCCGGCGGTGAGCGGCTTCGGTCCGCGGTCGCGGTACTTGGCGGGCAGCCAGACGTCGAAGAGGTGGGCGGGCTCGATGACGTGGTCGTCGACGCTGATGATGCGGGGCAGTTCCATTCTCCGTGTCCCCCTCGCCGCGGGCCGGGCGGTCCGGGCCCGGAGCGGGCGGCCGGACCGACCGGATCTGATGGTGCGTCAGGAAAGAGCGGCTCCACGCTAGCCCCGCACCCCTGGACCGGCAAGCGCCCGCGCCCTACGCTCTGCGCTGGATCTGACGGCTCGTCAGCAATCGGAGGTGGCCCGCCATGCCGGAAACGCCGCGCAGCAGGACCGGAACGGACCCGGCCCCGCCCGCCGCACCGGACACCGCGCACGCC
>NZ_RPSE01000560.1:0-3129 GCF_003949955.1 Streptomyces sp. WAC05292 | reverse complement strand
GGACGGACGGGACGCGCCCGTGCGGGTTTGCGGGCCGGTCAGGCGCGGGCGAGGGGGACGCCGGTGGACTTCACGCGGGGGTGGCCCGCATGCCGGTGGCCGGGCCGAGTTCGGCGACGGCCTCCCGGGTCGGCAGCGGGACGATGCGGTGCGGGCCGGCCTTGATCCCGATCCGGGCGGCGACGTCGCCGGGCCGCACGGCGGTGGCGGTGCCGCGGAAGGCGCTGCGGGCCGAGGTGTGCGGTGTGCGGTCATCGGTGGCGGAGCCCCGGCCCGCCTCGACGGCGAAGGCGGCCGGGTTGCGGCCGTCGATCACCCGCCGGCCGGAGGCGTCGCGGTGGCTCGCGCCCCGGCCGGCGTCGGCCAGGCGGCGGGCCGTGTCCGGGCCGGCGCCCGGCAGGCGCGCCGCCTGGCCGATGGTGTGGGTCTGCATGTGCGACACCGTAGGCGGCCTCGTGGCGCATGTGCAATTGTCTTCGGAGGAAACACATGGCAGATGCGGCATCGGTTGTGGCATCCGCCGAAACTCGTTCCGGTTTCCGCGCCTCCCCTCGCTAGAGTCGTGCCATGGCAGAGGGAGCAACCGAATCGGGGACGGCCCGGGTGGACGCCTGGATCTGGTCCGTCCGGCTGACGAAGACCCGCTCGATCGCGGCGACCGCGTGCCGCGCGGGCCATGTGAAGGTCAACGGAGAGCGGGCCAAGCCCGCGCAGTCCGTGAAGGCGGGGGACGAGGTGCGCCTGTTCCACGCGGGCCGCGAGCGGATCGTGGTGGTCCGGCGGCCGGTGGCGAAGCGGGTGGGCGCGCCGGTGGCCGCCGAGTGCTTCATCGACAACAGCCCGCCGCCCCCGACGCCCGTCGAGGCGGCCGCGGTCGGCATCCGCGACCGCGGTACGGGCCGGCCGACCAAGCGGGACCGGCGCGAACTCGACCAGCTCCGCCGGCGCTGACCCCGGCGGCGGGGCGGGGCGCACGGCGGGGGCGGCAGCTCCTGCCCCGGCGCCCCGCCCCGCCGCGCGGTCAGCCCTTGCGATAGTCGTACGCCTCCTGCGCCGCCGCGGCCACGGCGTCCAGGGGGGCCCCGGACGAGGCCGCGACGAGCGCGGCCACCGCGCCCTCCACGAAGGGGGCGTCCACCAGGCGTGACTGCGGCGGCAGTTCGTCGTCCGCCAGCAGCGCCTTCACCGTCAGCACCGCGCTGCCGAGGTCCGCGATCAGGGCCACGCCCGCCCCGCGGTCCACTTCCCGCGCGGCGGCCGCGATCCGCTCCGCGCTCGTCCCGAGGCCCCCGTCCGCAGTGCCACCCGCCGCGGCGACCGGTGCCACCGCCCCGCCCGCCGCCAGCCCGGCGGCCAGCTCCGCGACCGACTCCGCGACCTGTGCGCTGTGCGACACCAGGACGATCCCGACCGGCCCGCCGCTCATCCGGCCGCCTCCGCCAGGGCCGCCAGCAGCAGCGCCGAGGACGTCGCCCCCGGGTCCTGGTGGCCGATGCTCCGCTCGCCCAGGTAGCTCGCCCTGCCCTTCCGGGCGAGCATCGGGACCGTGGCCAGAGCCCCGGCCTCCGCCGCGTCCGCGGCCGCCCGGTAGGAGGTGCCGAGCGCCGCCACGCCGGGCAGCAGCGCGTCCAGCATCGTCTTGTCGCCCGCCGCGGCGCCGCCCAGGGCGGCGACCGCGGCGACACCCGCGTCCAGCGCCGTGCGCAGGTCCTCGTCGGAGACCTCGGCGGCGTCGCCCAGCTCCTTGCCGGTGCGGCGCAGCAGCGTCCCGTACAGGGGGCCGGAGGCGCCGCCGACCGTCGAGATCAAGGTCCGGCCCGCGAGAGTGAGCACCGCGGCCGGCGTGGCGGGCGGCTCCGACTCCAGGGCGGCCTGCACCGCCGTGAAACCGCGCAGCATGTTGCTGCCGTGGTCGGCGTCCCCGATGGGGGAGTCCAGCTCCGTCAGCCGGTCCGCCTCGCGCTCCACGGAGGCCGCGGCGGCCGCCATCCAGCGCCGGAAGAAGTCAGTGTCACGCAACTCGGTCTCCTCGCCTCGCACCACACCGGCCGGCCGCCGGTCCCGACCGCCGCCTCAAGCTCAGACGCCCCACCGCAGCGCGGCCGTCCGCACGGGCGCGTCCCAGAGCCGCAGCACCTCCTCGTCGGCGCGGCAGAGCGTCACCGAACAGCCCGCCATGTCCAGCGAGGTGACGTAGTTCCCGACGAGCGTCCGGGCGACCTGCACGCCCCGCTCCGCGAGCACCGCGCAGACGTCGGCGGTGAACCCGTACAGCTCCAGCAGCGGGGTGGCCCCCATTCCGTTGACGAGGGCGAGGACCGGCCCGTCCTGCGGCGCGATCCGGTCCAGCTCCTCCATGACGGCGCCCACCGCGGTCCGCGCGATCTCCCGCGACGGCATCACGGGGCGCCGCTCGCGGCCCGGCTCGCCGTGGATGCCGATGCCCAACTCCAGTTCGCCGTCCGGAAGGTCGAAGGTCGGGCTGCCCTTGGCGGGCGTCGTGCAGGCGCTGAGCGCCACGCCGAAGCTGCGCGAGGCCGCGTTGACCCGGCGGGCGATCTCCGCGACCTCCTCCAGCGGGGCCCCCGCCTCGGCCGCCGCTCCGGCGGTCTTCTCGACGAACAGGGTCGCTCCGGTGCCGCGCCGGCCCGCGGTGTACAGGCTGTCGGTGACCGCGACGTCGTCGTTGACCAGCACCTGCTCGATGCGGATGCCGTCCTCCTCGGCGAGTTCGGCGGCCATCGTGAAGTTCAGCACGTCGCCTGTGTAGTTCTTCACGACGAACAGCACGCCCTGCCCGGAGTCGACGGCGGCGGCCGCCCGCAGCATCTGGTCCGGCACGGGCGAGGTGAACACTTCGCCGGGGCAGGCCGCCGACAGCATGCCGGGGCCGACGAAGCCGGCGTGGAGCGGCTCGTGCCCGGAGCCGCCGCCCGAGACCAGGCCGACGCGTCCGCCCTCGCGCGCGTCGCGCCGTACGACGATCCGCCGCTCGACGTCGACCTCCAGGTCGGGGTGGGCGGCCGCGATGCCGCGCAGGGCGTCGGCGACGACGGTCTCGGGACTGTTGATCAGCATCCTCATGGCGTCTCCCGGGGGTGGAGCGGCGGCGGGGCGGTGCGGCTGGAC
>NZ_RPSE01000055.1:0-24507 GCF_003949955.1 Streptomyces sp. WAC05292 | reverse complement strand
GGTCTTCACCGCCGGCGGCGGCGTACCCGCTGCGGCCGAGCCGCACCGGCACGCCCCCGCCGACAACGAGTGGGTCCCCCGCCAGGGCAGCCACCCCCAGCCCGGCACCACGGAGGCCGTCACCGACAAGGGCCTGCCCAAGCGGACGCCCCGCGTCGTCGCCGCCGACCGGGCCCGGACGGCCCCCGGCGCCGCCGCCGGACCCGGCGCGGCCCCCGCACGGCCGGCCCCGCGCCGCGTCGACGCGGAGGAACTGCGCCGCCGGCTCGGCGGGTTCTACCAGGGGACGCGGGACGGACGGCGCGTCGTCGCCGCCGAACTCGCACAGGACACCGACCAGGGGGACACCGCACAGGAGGCACGCACATGACCGCGCCCAGTACGTACGGACTGAGCACCCAGGCCCGCAACCTGCAGTGGCTGCTGACCGACCTGGTCGAGGAGGTGCCCGGCGTCAACTCCGTCGCCGTCGTGTCCTCGGACGGGCTGCTGCTGCTGTCCTCCGACCCCGGCGGCGCGGCCGCGGCCTCCGCCGGGGGGAGCGGCCCGGGCGCGGGACACGGCGCGGGACACGGCCCGGGCGGCACCGGCCGGCCCAGGGGCCCGCGCGGCGCGTCCGCCGACCTCGCCACGATCGTCTCCGGCCTCGGCAGCCTCACCACCGGTGCGGCGGCCCTCATGGAGGGCGGCAGCGTCAAGCAGACCATGGTCGCGATGGAGCACGGCTCGGTGTTCGTGATGGCGATCAGCGACGGCTCGCTCCTCGGCGTCCACGCCACGCCCGACTGCGACATGAGCGTCGTCGCCTACCACATGGCCCTGTTCGTCGGCCGCGCCGGACACGTCCTCACCCCCGAAGTCCGCAGCGAGCTGCGCCAGTCCATGGAGAACACCCCGTGAGAGGTACGGCCTCCGACCGGCTTCCGATACGCGGAGCCGATCGCCGACCCGCCCGCGTCCGCCCGTACTCCCTGACGGGCGGCCGCACCCGCTTCACGCAGGTCCTGCACGTCGAGACGTTCGTCGCCGCCCTCGACAGCCGCGTCTCGCAGCCGCAGCATCCCGGCGGCGGCAACGCCGCCGAGGAGGCGTCGGCCGCGGACCGCGACGCCGGCCGGGACCGGATGCCCGAGATGCCGGCCATCGTCGAGGTGTGCCGCCGCATGCGCACCATCGCGGAGATCGCCGCCCTGCTCAAGCTGCCGCTCGGCGTCGTCCGCGTCCTCGTCAGCGACCTCGCGGACCAGGGCAGGGTCCGCGTCTACGGCACCGGGCACGGCCCGGGCCGCCCCGACCGCGCACTGCTCGAAAGGGTGCTCAGTGGCCTTCGCCGTCTTTGAACCCGGCATCGACGACGAACCCGTCCAGCCCTGGCAGTACGACCGCTCCCGCGCGCCCGTCGCCGTCAAGGTGCTCGTCGCGGGCGGCTTCGGCGTCGGCAAGACCACCTTCGTGTCGTCGGTCTCCGAAATCGCCCCGCTGCGCACCGAAGCGGTGATGACGCAGGCCAGCGTGGCCACCGACGACCTGTCGGCCGTGCCGGAGAAGAACACCACCACCGTCGCCATGGACTTCGGCCGGGTCACCCTCGCCGACGACCTCGTGCTGTACGTGTACGGGACGCCCGGCCAGGAGCGGTTCTGGTTCATGTGGGACGACCTCGTGCGCGGCGCGATCGGCGGGATCGTCATGGCGGACACGCGCCGCCTGCGCGACTGCTTCCCCGCGCTCGACTACTTCGAGAGCTGCGGGCTGCCGTACGCCGTGGCCGTCAACCACTTCGACGGCTCCCACGCGTACGAGCCGGAGGACGTGCGGGAGGCGCTCACCATCCCGGACCGCGTACCCGTACTGATCATGGACGCGCGGCGCCGGGAGACCGTCGTCGAGTCGCTGCTCATGCTCGTCGGGCACGCCCTCGAAGCGACACCCGAATAGCGGCGGGACCCACCCGTCGCACCCGTCCCGCCCTGCCCCGCCCGCACCACCAGCCACCCACCCGTACCCCGAATCGAGACGTGAGATGCGCAAGATACTCGTCGTGGGAGCCGGCCAGTCCGGTCTCCAGCTCGCCGTCGGCCTCCGGGTGAAGGGGTACGACGTCACCCTCATGTCCAACCGGACCGCGGACGAGATCCGCACCGGCCGGGTCATGTCCACGCAGGTCATGTTCGACACCGCCCTGCGGCACGAGCGGGACCTCGGGCTCGACTTCTGGGCCCGGCACGCCCCCCGGATCCAGGGCCTCGGCGTCTCCGTCGCCGGGCCCGACGGCACCCGCGCCGTCGACTGGCTCGGGCGCCTCAGGGCGTACGCGCAGTCGGTGGACCAGCGGGTGAAGATGGCGGGCTGGCTCGACGCGTTCGTCCAGCAGGGCGGCCAGCTCGTCGTGCACAGCGCGTCCGTCGCCGACCTGGACTACTTCTCGCGCACCTACGACCTGGTGCTCGTCGCGGCCGGCAAGGGCGAGCTCGTGTCGATGTTCGGGCGGGACGAGGCGCGCTCCCCGTACGGCAGCCCGCAGCGCGCGCTGGCCGTCTCGTACGTGCACGGGCTCGCCCCGAGGCCCGAGCACCCCGGGACGGAGGCGGTGCGCTGCAACCTGGTGCCGGGCGTGGGCGAGCTGTTCGTCATGCCCACGCTCACCACGTCGGGGCGGGCCGACATCCTGTTCTGGGAGGGCGTCCCGGGCGGCCCGCTCGACGTCTTCCGCGGCGTGAACGACCCGGCCGAGCACCTCGCGCTGACGCTGGACCTCATGAAGGCGTTCACGCCGTGGGAGCACGCGCGCACCGCGGAGGTCGAACTGACGGACGCCGGCGGCACCCTGTCGGGCCGGTACGCGCCGACCGTCCGCAACCCGATCGGGCGGCTGCCCGGCGGCGGGGCGGTGCTGGGCGTCGCGGACGTCGTCGTCGCCAACGACCCGATCACCGGGCAGGGCGCGAACTCGGCGGCCAAGTGCGCGGCCTCCTACCTGTCGTCGATCCTGATGCACGGCGACAAGCCGTTCGACGAGGCGTGGATGAAGGCCACCTTCGACAAGTTCTGGTTCACCACCGGCAAGCCGGTGACGCAGTGGACGAACGCGATGCTGGCGCCGCCGCCGGGGCACGTGCTGGAGCTCATCGGCGCCGGCGGGCGGTACCAGGACGTCGCGGACCGGTTCGCCAACGGCTTCGACGACCCGGCCGACTTCGACGCGTTCTTCTACGACCCGCAGGACGCGGCGGACTACCTGGCGGAGGTGCGGGGCGCGGAGGCTGACGGGGACGCGGGCGCCGAGGCGGGCGCGGAGGCGGGCGCGGGCGCGGAGGCGGGCGGTTCCGAGGCGGCAGCCGTGCCGGGTTCCCGGTCCGTGCCCGGTTCCCGTGCGGCGTCCGCACCGACGGGCGGTCCGGCCGCCGAGTAGCCGGTGTCGTCCCCGGCCGAGGCCGCCTCGGGCAGCGGCGGCGGGACGAACGACGCCAGCGGGGTGTCGCCCGCGTCGGGGCGCACCGCCCCCAGCAGCGGGTTCGCGGCGATGGGCGACACCTTCACCGCGGCGCCCGGCCGCGGGGCCTGGATCACCTTGCCGTCGCCGATGTAGAGGGCGACGTGCGTGGCCGTCGGGAAGTACACCACCAGGTCCCCCGGCCGCAGCCGGTCCAGCGGCACCCGCGGCAGCCGCGCCCACTGCTCCTGGCTCGTGCGCGGGATCGCCCGGCCGGCGTGGGCCCACGCCTGCGAGGTCAGGCCCGAGCAGTCGAACGCCTCCGGGCCCTCGGCACCCCACTCGTACGGCTTGCCGACCTGCGCGGCGGCGTAGGCGAGGGCCGAGCCGCCGGCAGCTGTCGGGGTGCGGGCCGCCGTCGAGGCGGGCGCGCCCAGCGCCCCCGACGCCAGGAGCTCGCGCTGCGCGGAGTCGGCGTTCCGGGCCTCGCGGGCGTCCACCTGTGTGAGCTGGTCGGGGGTCAGGGCGGCGAGCATCCGCTCGACCTCCCGCAGCCTGCGGTCCGCCTCCTCCTTCAGCTCCTTCTTGCGGGCCGCGCCCGCTTGCTGTGCGCCGAGGGCCTTGCGGGCGGCGGTGGCGAGGGTGTCGGCGCGCTGTTCGCCGCGGGCGAGGCGGGCGAGGACGCCCGCCTGGCGGGCGCCCTCGCGGGCGGCGAGGCGCCGCTGGTCCTGGGCCGCCCGCAGATCGCCGGTGAGCAGCACCCGGGCGTACGGGGACAGGCCGCGCACCCCCTGGTACTGCTCGCGGGCGATCCGGCCGGCGGCGGCCCGCTCGGCGGCGAGGGCGGCGCGGGCGCGGCCGAGCTCGGTGCCCAGGCGGCGCTCGTCGTCCCGGCGGGCCTTGAGGGCGGCCTCGGCGGCGTTGTAGGCCGGTGCGGCGGAGGGGTGGGCGCCGCCCGCGCCGCAGGCGGTGGCGAGGGCTCCGGCGGCGGCTGCCGCACCGGCGCGGAGGGCGGACCTGCGGTCCGGGTAGCAAGGCACCCGCCCATTTAAGGGGTCGTTGGGGTGAGAAGTAACGATTGACCCAATTCGGGATGCCGGCCGGAGAAGACCCATCCGGGGGTACACCCCGCATCCGATCAAGGATTCACACGGACGGGTGGATACCTATTCATGGATTGCGAGGTACGTGGCTGACCTCACCTAAGATTTAGCGGGAAAGTCTTAGGATATGCACACTTATGTCCGAGTTGGGACTTTTGGCATTCGGTCCCCCGTCTGCCATAGTCGGAATCACGGCTTCCCCATTGACCCGAGCGAAGTCGCCCACGCCGAGGATCACACCCCCTTCGATCCTCGGCGGACCCATGAGGCCCCCACGACGCCCCATCTCGGCGCACGGGGGCTTCAGGCGTTCCGGGGCCCGCTCAGCGGTCCGCCACCCGCATCTCGAACCAGGTGATCTTGCCGCGGGGCAGCAGGTCCGCGCCCCACCGGTCGGACAGCTTGTCGACCAGGAAGAGCCCCCGCCCCGTGGTGTCCAGCTCGTGCACCGGCATCAGGCAGGGCAGCCCGCGCGAGGGGTCGCGCACCTCCACCCGGATCCAGCCGCGCCGCCGCACCATCCGTAAGCCGAACGAGCGGGCGCCCGTATGGCGCACCGCGTTGCCGACGAGCTCGGACACCAGCAGCACGGTGTGCTCGGCGACCTGCGGGGAGAAGCCCCAGAAGCGGATCACCACGTACTGGGCGAGCCGGCGGGCGGTCCCGGCCGAGACCGGCATGGACGGCAGGGTCACTTCCGCCTCGGCCGGATTGCCGTACTCCTCCACCGCGCCGAGGCCCTGCTCGTCCTCCAGTGCCGCCGTCGGCCGCACGGCCGCGGCGCCGCCCTGCGGCCGCGGCTGCTCCACACCTTCCAGGCCCGCCATGCCCCCATCATGGACGGCCCGCGGGCCCGCCCGGGCCGTTCCGCGGGAAAACACCCCCCGCAGCGTGACGCCGCGCAGGGGTGCCCCGTCATATGCGCCGGGCAACCGGAAGCCCGCCCGGGGGCGCTGAACTGGGGTGACGCACCGCAGTGCGAGGACCACCCGCGGTCGATCGCGCGCCCCGCTTAAGGCTGCCTTAATGCCGGGCTAATCCACCCCCAGGGAGGACCGGTGAATTCCCGCCGCCTCAGAGGAACTTGGCCTTGCCCGGGCCCTCCTCGACGAAGCTGCGCATGCCCCGCTCCCGGTCCTCGGTCGCGAACAGGCCCGCGAACCAGTTCCGTTCGATGGTCAGGCCCGTGTCGATGTCCGCCTCCAGGCCCGCGTCGACGCACTCCTTCGCCGCGCGCAGCGCGATGGCCGGGCCCTGGGCGAGCGCCGCCGCCCAGGCGTGCGCCTGCTCGTACACCTCCGCCGCGGGCACGACGCGGTCGACGAGGCCGAGCGCGAGCGCCTCGTCCGCCTTGACCATCCGGCCGGTGAAGATCAGGTCCTTGGCCTTGGACGGGCCGACCAGGCGGGCGAGGCGCTGGGTGCCGCCCGCGCCGGGAATGAGGCCGAGCAGGATCTCGGGCTGGCCGAGCTTGGCGTTGTCGGCGGCGATGCGGTAGTCCGCGCAGAGCGCCAACTCGCAGCCGCCTCCCAGCGCGTAGCCGGTGACGGCCGCCACGACCGGCTTGGGGATCCGCGCCACGGCGGTGAAGGCGTCCTGGAGCGCGCGGGACCGGGCGACCATCGCCGCGTGGTCCATCGTCTGCATCTCCTTGATGTCCGCGCCGGCCGCGAACACCTTCTCGCCGCCGTAGAGGATGACCGCCCGGACGTCGGCCCGGTCGGCGGCCTCGGCCGCCAGCTCGCGCAGCCGGTCCTGGGTGGCGGTGTCCAGGGCGTTCATGGGCGGCCGGTCCAGGCGGATGGTGCCGACGCCTTCGGAGACTTCGAGAGAGATGGTCATACGGGGAAGGTTAGCGCCGGTTAACACCAAACGGCCCGGTGCCGTGGGTCACAGCACCGGGCCGCAGTCGGCGGGCTCGCGGAGGAGCTACTTGATCCACTCCGCCCAGTCCATATTCCAGCCGTTGAGGCCGTTGTCCGGGGCGATCTGCTTGTCCTTGGAGTTCTTCACGATGACGACGTCGCCGATGAGCGATTCGTTGAAGAACCAGGCGGCGGGCTGGTTGCCGTCGTAGGCGCCGCGGACGTCCTTCAGGCCGATGCAGCCGTGGCTGACGTTCTGCGAGCCGAACGTGCTGGCCGGCGCCCAGTAGTTGCCGTGGACGAAGGTGCCCGAGGTCGACAGCCGCATCGCGTGCGGGACGTCGGAGATGTCGTACTCTCCTCCGAAACCGACGGTCGCGCCGTTCATCCGGGTCACCTTGTACTTCTCGCTGATGACCATCTGGCCGTTGTACGTGGTCGTCGACGGGGCGCCCGCGGTGATGGGCAGGTTCTTGATGACCTGGCCGTCGCGGACGACCTGCATCGTGTGCTCGCTCGCGTCGACCGTGGAGACCTGCGAGCGGCCGATGGTGAAGCTGACCGTGCGGGTCTGCTTGCCGTAGACGCCCGGCCGGCCCTCGACGCCGTCCAGGGCGATCTTCACGGTCACCTTGGTTCCGGCGGCCCAGTACTTCTCCGGGCGGAAGTCGAGGCGGTCGTTGCCGAACCAGTGGCCCTCGATCGGGACGGACGGCTCGGCCGTCACCGTGATGGCCTTCTCGACCGCCTCGGTGTTGGTGATGCCGCGGGTGAAGTTGAACGACACCGGCATGCCGACGCCGACGGTCTGCCCGTCCTCGGGCGTGTAGTGGCCGACGAAGGTGTTCTTCGGGGTGAGGGTGGTGAAGGTGGTGTCCTTGGCGGACTCGCGGCCCGCCTCGTCCTTGGCGACCGCGTGCACCTTGTACTCGGTGGCCGATGCCAGGTGCCGCGCCGGCTCCCAGCCCGCGCCGTCCGCCGATATCCTGCCCTCGACCTGGTTGCCCTTGGTGTCGGCGACGGTCACCGCGGTGAGCTTGCCGCCGGTGGCGGTTATCTTCAGGACGCCGCTGGTGGCCACTTCCTTGGACCCGTCGTCCGGCTTGACGGTCACGACGGCCTTGGAGGCCTCCGTCCCCGTCCTGGCCGCGCCCCCCGCGCCTGCGCTGCCGGCGCCGCCGGCGTCGCCGCCGTTGCTGCACGCGCTCGTGAACAGCAGCGCCGCTCCCAACAGGAGGGCCGGCAGACCGGTGCGGCGGGCACGGCCGCGAATCGGCTGCAGCTTCACTTTTCTCTTCTCCCCATGTCCCCCGCGCGCGGACGCTCGCGCGCTTGCCCACAGGAAAACACACGGAGACATCACGAAGAGAAACGGTCATGTCACCGTTCCGTCCCAACACCCGGCAGCGGGCGGCGCAGGGCCCCCGCGCGGCTCCTGCGCCTCGCGGGGGCCCTGCGGGGACACCGGATCAGGAGCGCGGCTTCTCGGCCTTCTCCCGCTCCTTCTCCTTCTTCTTGTCCTTGTCCTTCTTCTTGTCCTTCTCCTTCTCGTCCTTCTCCTTCTTGTCCTTGCCGTGCTCCTTGTCCTTGCAGTCGCACGCGCCCTCGCGGCGGTTGTCGACCGTCACGGCGACGGTGGCGCCAGGGGTGTTCGCGTCCAGGACGAGCGGGCCGGTGACGGGGTTGCGCGGAAGCACGTAGCCCGGGGGCACGGCGGTCTCCACGACGTAGTACGAGCCAGGCTCCAGCTGCCGGAATCCGCAGCGGCCCTCGGCATCGGTGGTGCAGCCCGACCCGATGCGGAGGTCCGGGTTCGCGCCTGCGGTCTGGAGCCCCTCGGTGCCGTTGGCCTCCTTCCAGAGGTCGAACGCCGCCCCGCGCAGCGGCAGCTGCGTCGCCTTGTCCCGCTTCAGCACCTGGACGGCGCCGCCGCCCTCGCTGCGCCGGGTGTTGGGGAGCGTCACCGTCACCCCGGCCGGCGCGTTCTGCGCCGTCAGCACCACGGTGGCGACGGGCTGGGCGGGCGGCTCGTACCCGGCGGGCGCGGCGGTCTCCCGCCAGTAGTAGGTGCCGGGCTCGACCTCGCGGGAGCAGCGGCCGTCCGCGCCGGTGGTGCACTCCGCGCCGACGCGCTGGTCGGGGTTGATGCCGAGGGTCTGGAGCCCCGCCGTCCCGTTGGCCTCGCGCCACAGCTCGAAGACGGCGCCTGCCAGCGGGGCGCCGCCCGCGGCGTCCACCTTGCGGACGGCGACGCGGCCCGTGACCGGCTGGGGCAGCCTCGTGTTGTCGACGGTGACGCCGACGCCCGCTTCGGCGCCGTCGGCGGTCAGGGTCAGCGGGAAGACGGGGTCGGCGGGCAGTTCGTAGCCGGCGGGGGCGGCCGTCTCCCGCCAGTAGTAGGTGCCGGGCTCGACCTCGCGGGAGCAGCGGCCGTCCGCGCCGGTGGTGCACTCCGCGACGCGGGTGTCCGGGTCGGCGCCGGTGAACTGGGCCCCGTCCTGCCCGTTCGTCTCCCGCCAGAGCTCGAAGCGGGCCCCGGGGAGCGCGGCCCCGTTCTCGTCCCGCTTGAGCACGGACACCGCGCCGGTCACCGGCTCGGGTCCGGGACCGCATTCGGGGAGGTCGCCGGTGAAGGGGTAGGCGTGGAACTCCTGGCCGCTGCCCGGGAGGGTGGAGCTGCCGTGGGTGACGGAGCCGGTGGTGAAGAAGCGGCCGTTCATGCCCGGCAGGGTGACCACGGTCTCGGAGGCCTGGTTGCCGATCAGGACGCTGCCCTGGAACTGGCCGGTGCCGTTCAGGTTGACCGCCGCGGCGTCCGGGAAGTTCCACAGGAGGCGTTCGCGGTAGGCGTTGAGGGGGTCGGTGTCCGCGATCCCGCCGCTGAAGGTGTTGATGGTGCGGGCGGCCCCGAGGACGTTGACGAGGATGGTGGCGTTCGCGGGGATCCGGGCGAAGCGGATGCCCTGCTGGCCGTTCATGGCGCCGGGGTTGACGAGGTCGGCGTCGACGTTGAACACCTGGAGGGGCGAGGTGCCGTCCCCGGTGAAGAGGGTCTCGAAGCCGCTGTTGACGGCCGTGCCGGTGGCCGGACGGGGCTGTCCTTCGACCCGGGCGTAGCACTGGCTTGCGGCGGTGAGGCGGTCGCGCAGGCCCGCGTAGGGGGCGGCGGCGTCGGGGTCGGCGACGAGGGTGCCGGTGACGGTGCCGGTGAGGGAGCCGCCGTGGCGGACCACCCCGGTGTCGGCGAGGAGGCGTTCGCCGTCCGCGACGGTGACGTCCCGGCCGGTGGTGAGGAAGTCCCCTCCCGCCGGCGGCGGCACCAACGAGCCGGCACCGACGACGCCCACGTTGTACCGCTGGTCCCCGCCCGCCTGCTTGTCCTGGTCGAAGTCGCCGAGGACGACGAGGCGGCCCTCGGCCTCGGAGGCGGTGCCGCGGACGCGGAAGTCCCCGCCCGCGAAGATGTTGACGGCGTTGTCGCGGCCCACCGGGATGCCGTTGCTGCCGATCGGCGGGAAGGGGCTGGGGCAGTCGCCGGGGACGCACGGGCCGAGGCCGCCGGGCAGCGGAGCCCGCGCCGCTGCCGCGGCGGGCCGTTCCCCGCTGGTGTCGGCGCCCAGGGCCGCGGCGGGCGTGCCCGCGGCCACGGCGGCTCCGATCGCGAGCCCGAGGGCCCAGTTCCTTGCTGACATGAGACTCCGTCCTTGCCTGCGCTGATGTGCCCTGTCAGGCTGCGGGCGGGGTCAGGCGGGGGGCGCGCGGACACTCCCTGCGCTACGGCAATCCGGTCATGCGAATTCACCCGCGCGCCCGCAGGGGCGGGAGCGCGGGCGGGCGGCGGCCGGGGCGGCGGTCAGGACAGGGCGGAGCCGGCGGCCCACTCCGTCCAGGACATGTTCCAGCCGCCCAGCCCGTTGTCCGGGGCGACCGTCTTGTCCTGCGAGTTCACGACCTCCACCACGTCCCCGACGAGGGTCCGGTCGAAGAACCAGCCGGCGGGGGTGTCCGAGCCGCCGCCCTTGTCGTCGCGCAGGCCCACGCAGCCGTGGCTGGTGTTGGCGGAGCCGAAGGTGTCGGGGCTGACCCAGTAGTTGCCGTGCAGGAAGGTGCCGGAGGTGGTGAGCCGCATCGCGTGCGGGACGTCGGGGATGTCGTACTCGCCGCCGAAGCCGACGGTCTGCCCGTTCATGCGGGTGACGTCGTACATCTCCATCACCACCATCCTGCCGTTGTAGGTCGGGTTCTCCGGAGACCCGGCGCTGATGGGGACCGTCGACAGCAGCCGGCCGTCGCGGCGGACCGCCATGGTGTGCGCGGCGGCGTCCACCGTGGAGACCTGGGCGCGGCCGACGGTGAAGCGGACCGTCTTGTCCTGGATGCCGTACGAGCCCGGGGCGCCCTGGACGTCGCGCAGCCTGATGCGGACGGTGACCTCGGTGCCCGGCTTCCAGTAGTCCCGGGGCCGGAAGTCGAGGCGGTCGCGGCCGAACCAGTGGCCGGCGACCTCGACGGGGGGATCGGCGGTGACGGTGACGGCCCGCTCCACGTCGGCCCGGTTCTCGATGGGCCGGCTGAACCGGAAGGACACGATCATGCCGACGCCGACGGTGGAGCGGTTCTCCGGCTTGAAGTACCCGATGAAGCGCTCCTCGGGCACGTAGGTCGTGAAGGTGGTGTGGCGGGCCTGGCGGCGGTTGTGGCCGTCGACGGCGACGGCGTCCACGGTGTACTTGGCGGCGAGCGCGAGGCGGCCGGCGTCCGGGTCGGGGCTCCAGCTGAGCCCGTCGGGGGCGATCGCGCCGGGGACCCGCACCTCCTGGGCGTCCTCCACCTTCGTGACGACGACGCGTTCCAGGCGGCCCTCGGGGACGCGGACGCTCAGCGGCCCCTCGGCGGGGACGTCCTCGGCGTTGTCCTCGGGGGTGATGCGGATGGCCTCCGCCGGGGAGCGGGGTTTGCCGGGCAGCTGGATCTCGACCGGGGAGCCGCCGCCCTCGCCGGTGCACGCGGACAGCCCGCCCAGCAGGCACGCCCAGGCCGCTGCGGCGGCCAGGGCCGCCCCTGCCCGCCTCGTCAGAAGTGTCACGATCCCTCCAACGACCGGGTCCCGCCGGGGAAACGTCGCCGCGGCCCACGTTCCGGGGGGAACTGTCCGGGCAGAACAGTGGGAAGGACCAGACGGGGGCGGGACCGGGCCGGGACGCCCGGACCGCAAGCCCTGCCCCCGCCGGTACCGAGGAGCCGTGGAGGCGGGCAGTGTCGAGCGCAGCCGAGCAAGATGCGGTGGATGCCGCGGTGGACGCAGTGGAGGCACCGGGGGTTCCCCGGGCCCCGGGGGCCGTACGGGTGGCGGGGCCCGGCGCCGCGGCGGAGCCGGCCGGGCCGCCGGTGTGGCCCGGGTCCTCGCACCCGCTGGGGGCCCGCTTCCGGACCGGGCCGGACGGGACGGCAGGCACCAACTTCGCCCTGTGGGCGCAGGGCGCCGAGGCGGTGGAGGTCTGCCTCTTCGACGCGGACGGCGCCGAGACGCGGTGTGCCCTGACCGAGCTGACGCACGAGATCTGGCACGGCTTCCTGCCCGGAGTGCGGCCCGGCCAGCGGTACGGCTACCGGGTGCACGGCCGGTGGGACCCCTGGACGGGGGCCCGCTTCAATCCGGCGAAGCTGCTCCTCGACCCGTACGCGCGGGCCGTCGACGGCGACTTCACGCTGCCCCCGGAGGTGTACGGGCACGTCCGGGACTGGCCGCAGCAGTACATCGCCGACACGGTGCGCGACGACCGGGACTCGGCGCCGTTCGTGCCCAAGGGCGTCGTCGTCCACGATGACGACGACTGGTCGGACGACGTCCGGCCGAAGACGCCGTGGGCCGACTCGGTGATCTACGAGCTGCACGTGCGCGGGTTCACGATGCGCCATCCGGGTGTTCCCGAGCACCTGCGCGGCACCTACGCGGGCCTCGCCCACCCGGCGGCGGTCGAGCACCTGGTGCGGCTCGGGGTGACGGCGGTGGAGCTGCTGCCGGTGCACCAGTTCGCACACGAGGACCACCTGCTGCGCCGGGGCCTGCGCAACTACTGGGGCTACAACTCGGTCGGCTACTTCGCGCCGCACGCCGGGTACTCCTCCAGCGGCACGGCCGGC
Organism: Streptomyces sp. WAC05292; assembly: GCF_003949955.1. NCBI lineage: Bacteria > Bacillati > Actinomycetota > Actinomycetes > Kitasatosporales > Streptomycetaceae > Streptomyces > Streptomyces sp. WAC05292. The sequence continues at coordinate 11,962 of NZ_RPSE01000055.1, read as the reverse complement.
CAGCAGGTCGGCGAGTTCAAGCGGATGGTGCGGGCCCTGCACGCGGCGGGCATCGAGGTCATCCTGGACGTGGTCTACAACCACACGGCGGAGGCGGGCGAGCTGGGGCCGATGCTGTCGCTGCGCGGCATCGACAACCGGGGCTACTACCGGCTCCAGCACGACCAGCGGCGCTATGCCGACTACACGGGCTGTGGGAACACCCTGCACGCGGGCCGGCCGCACGTGCTGCGCCTGATCACGGACTCGCTGCGGTACTGGGTGACCGAGATGGGGGTGGACGGCTTCCGCTTCGACCTCGCGGCGGCGCTGGCCCGGTCCATGCACGACGTCGACATGCTGTCGCCGTTCCTCGCGGTCATCGCGCAGGACCCCGTGCTGCGCCGGGTGAAGCTGATCGCAGAGCCGTGGGACGTGGGCTCGGGCGGCTACCAGGTGGGGGCGTTCCCCCCGCTGTGGACGGAGTGGAACGACCGCTACCGGGATGCGGTCCGGGACTTCTGGCGGGGCGCCCTGCCCGACGTCCGGGACCTCGGCTACCGCCTGTCGGGGTCGAGCGACCTGTACGCGTGGGGCGGGCGGCGGCCGTACGCCTCGGTGAACTTCGTGACCGCCCACGACGGCTTCACCCTGCGGGACCTGGTGAGCTACGAGCGCAAGCACAACGAGGCGAACGGGGAGGAGAACCGGGACGGGACCAACGACAACCGCTCGTGGAACTGCGGCGCCGAGGGCGAGAGCGCCGATCCCGGGATCGGGGCGCTGCGGCGGCGGCAGCTGCGCAACCTGCTGACCACGCTGCTGCTGTCGACGGGGGTGCCGATGCTCGTCGCGGGCGACGAGTTCGGCCGGACGCAGGGCGGCAACAACAACGCGTACTGCCAGGACAACGAGATCGGCTGGGTGGACTGGTCGCTGCTGGAGGATCCGCAGTGGCGGGAGCTGTGCACGCTGGCGTCGCGGCTGGTGGCGCTCCGCCAGGAGCACCCGGTGCTGCGCCGTCGGGCGTTCTTCTCCGGCCGGCCGCAGGCGGCGGACGGCCTGCGGGACCTGGCCTGGTTCACTCCGGCCGGGGCCGAGATGACGGAGCAGGACTGGTACGCGCCGGCCGCGGCGCTGGGGATGTACCTGTCGGGGCGGGACATCCCGGGCCGGGACGGGCAGGGCCGGCAGGTCGCGGACGACAGCTTCCTGGCGCTGCTGCACGCCGGGGACCGGCCGCTGCCGTGGGTGCTGCCGGGGCCGCCGTGGGCGGCGGAGTACGAACTGCTGCTGGACACCTCGCGGGAGGACCAGGCCTCGGCGCCGGGCACGCGGCACCGGGGCGGGGAGGAGCTGGCGGTGCCGGCGCGGTCGGTGCTGCTGCTGCGCGTGGCGGACTGAGGGAGGCGGGCGGGCGCGGCGCGCGGCGCGGTCGCGGGCTACTTCGCCTCGACGTGCAGCAGCATGCGCTTGAGCAGCGCGGAGAGCGCGGCGCGCTCGCCGTCGTCGAGGGGCTCGACCATCTCCGCCTCGGCGATGCCGCGCCAGCGCATGGCGTCGATCCAGCGGCGGTGGCCCTCGTCGGTGAGCTCGACGTCGACCCGGCGGCGGTCCCCCTCGGCGCGGACCCGCCGGACCAGCCCGGACTTCTCCAGGGTGTCGAGGCGGCCCGTCATCCCGGCCGGGGAGAGCAGCAGTTCGGCGGCGAGTTCGGCGGAGGGCGCCCGCCAGGGGGCGCCGCGGCCGGCGAGCCGGTGCATGGTCTCGAACTCGAACTCCTGCAGGCCGGTCTCGGCCAGGGCCCGCTCCTTGCCGGACTTCACGTGCTTGGCCAGCAGCTGGATCCGGGTGATGACGCCTTCCGTGGGCACGTCGAAGGGCACCTTGCCGCTCCAGCGGGCGATGTGGCGGTCGACGGAGTCCTCTGTGTCCATGGGGGGATTATCGCACCCGCCGCCATATATTTCGTTGACGAATGATTCGCTGGCGAAATAGCCTGCTGTCATGACCTCGCCGATCCGGAGGCTTCTCGCAGGGCGCACCTGCGCCGCCTTCGCCACCGCCCTCATCCCCACCACCCTCACCCTCGCCGTCGTGCGCGGCGGTTCGGCCTCGGACCTCGGCATCGTGCTCGCCGCGGAACTGGTGCCGATGCTGCTCCTGCTCCCCGTCGCCGGGGTGGCCGCCGACCGCTTCCCCGCCCGGCGCGTCGTGCTCACCGCCGACCTGGTGCGCGCCGCGGCCCAGTTCGGGACCGGGCTCCTGCTGCTGGCCGGGCCGGTGCGGATCGGCTGGCTCGCCGCGCTCGCCGCCGCGACCGGCGTGGGCGTCGCCTTCGGCAACCCGTCGGCCCGGACCCTGGTCGCCGCGGTCGTCCCCGCCCCCGACCGGCTGCGCACCAACGCCCGGCTCGGCGTGGCGGGAGGGATCGCGCAGATCGCCGGCCCCGCCACCGCGGGCGGGGCGGTGCTGGCCCTCGGCGCCGGGTGGTCCTCCCTCCTGACCGCCGCCCTGTTCGCCGGCTCCGCGTTCACCCTCGGCGGGCTGCGGCCCCTCCACGCCCCCGCGGCCCGGGTGCGGGCCGGGTTCGCCGACGAGCTGCGGGGCGGCTGGGCCGAGGCGCGCCGCCACCCGTGGTTCCTGGCCAACGCCCTCGCCCACGGCGTCTGGCACCTCGCCGCCGGGCTCCTGCTGACCCTCGGGCCGCTGATCGCGGTCGAGAGCCTGGGCGGGGCCGGCTCCTGGGTCGTCATCGCCCAGGTGGGCACCGCCGGACTGCTGGCCGGGGTGTGGGCGGCCGGGCGGCTGCCGATCCGGCGCCCGCTGTACGGGGTGGCCGTGGGGGCGGCGGTGCAGGCCCTGCCGCTGGCCGCGTTCGCGCTGCGGCTGCCCCTCGGCGTGACGGCGGCCGCCTACTTCGCCGCGATGTTCGGGCTGGGCGTCCTCAGCCCGCTGTGGGAGACCGAGCTCCAGCGCCGGATACCGCTGGAGGCGCTGGGCCGCGTCGGCTCGTTCGACACCCTGATCTCCTTCGCCTCGCGCCCGCTGGGCCTCGCCGTCGCCGCCCCGCTCGCGGCCGCGGCGGGCACGGCCGTGCCGCTGCTGGCCGCCGCCGTCCTCAGCGCCGCGGCGAACCTGGGCGTGCTGCTGCTCCCGGACGTCCGCGCGGCGGATTCCGCACGGGAGCCCGCTCCGGCCCTGCGATGATGTGGCCTTCGTACACACGTGCCTCGCCCGGGCAGGTGTGCCGTCGCGGGAAACAGGGGTGCGCATGGCGAGTGTCGGAACCGCGCTGCGGGAGCTGCGCGGCGCGCAGAAGTCGGCGAAGGGGGTCTCGCTCTATTCGCGGTTCGTCAACCGGCCGGCGGGCCGCTACCTGGCCGCCGGGTCGTACGCCCTCGGGCTGACCCCCAACCAGGTCACCCTCGTCAGCGCCGCCTTCAGCTTCGCCGCCGTCGCCGCCGTGGCCCTCGTCCCGCCGTCCTGGGCGCTCGGCGCCGCCGTGTGGGCCGCGCTGGCCGCCGGCTTCGCCTTCGACTCGGCCGACGGGCAGCTGGCCCGGCTGCGCGGCGGCGGCAGCGCGGCGGGCGAATGGCTCGACCACGTCGTCGACGCGGCCAAGCTGACCGCGCTGCACTCCTGCGTGCTCATCGCCTTCTTCCGCTTCCCCGAGGCGTACGGCACGGGTTCCGCCGGCTGGCTGCTGGTGCCGCTGGGCTTCCAGTTCGCGGCGGTCGTCACCTTCTTCGGCGGGCTGCTGACGGAGAAGCTCAAGCCCCGGCCGGCGCCGGGCAGCCCCGCCGCCGCGCCGTCGACCCTGCGCGCGGCGGCCCTCCTGCCCGTCGACTACGGCGTCTTCTGCCTGGTGTTCCTCCTGCTCGGCGGCGGCGGGCTGTTCCGCTGGGCGTACGCCGGCCTCGGCGCGGTCGCCGCCCTGTTCCTGGCGGCGTTCCTCGCGAAGTGGTTCCGGGAGCTCAGCGCCGTTCGGCGGTGACGCCCTCCGCGGGCGGCCCGGCGAGCGCGTCCAGCGCCCGGCGCAGCTGGGTGCTGGAGGTGTGCACCGTGTAGGGGAAGTAGACGACGTCGACGCCGACGGCGGCGAAGTCGCGCTCCAGCCTGTCGCCCTTGGGGGTGCCCCGCCAGTCGTCGCCCTTGAAGAGGACGTCGAAGCGGACCTGCTTCCAGGTCTCCACCTTGTCCGGGACCGTCTCGACGAACGCCGCGTCCACGTACTTCACGCTGCGGACGATCTCCAGCCGCTCCACGAGCGGGATCATCGGGCGCCGCCCCTTGGCCAGTTCGGCCATCTCGTCCGAGACGACGCCGGCCACCAGGTAGTCGCAGCGGCTCCGGGCGTGCCGGAGGATGTTGAGGTGTCCGATGTGGAAGAGGTCGTACGCGCCCGGCGCATAGCCGACTCGATACGGTCTGCGCGCCCCGGCGCCAAGTTCGGACATGTCCTGCTCCGTCATGAGTTACCCCCCAGCAACCACACCCCCCGGTGTGGTGGATTAGCAGACAATAGCGTGCACGTTCCACGGCATGCCGGTGAACGAATAGGGTGACCAGCGCATCATCCTGGGGAGAAGGGGACCTCACGTGTCCACATCCGGCCACCGGCGCTTGCTGCTGGTTTCCACCAACTACGCTCCCGAGCACGCGGGGATCGGCCCGTACGCCACCCAGATCGCGGAGCACTGGGCGGAAGTCGGCCACGAGACGCACGTCCTCGCCGGCATGCCGCACTACCCGTCGTGGTCGCTGGAGCCGGAGTACAAGGGGGCGCTCCGGCGCACGGAACGGCGCACTGGGGTCACCGTGCACCGGCGCGCGCACACCGTGCCGGCCCACCAGACCGCCGTGAAGCGCGCCCTGTTCGAAGGATCGATTCTCCTGCACGGCGCGGTGGCCCCGCCCCGCATGGGCCGCCCCGACGCCGTCATGGCGCAGATGCCCAGCCTCGCAGGCGGCATCCTCGCCGCCCGCCTCGCGGCGAAGTGGAAGGTCCCGTTCGTCCCCGTCGTGCAGGACCTGATGGGCGCCGCCGCCGCGCAGAGCGGCATCAGCGGCGGCGACAAGGCGGCCGTCCTCGCCGGGCGCGCCGAGGCGTACGCCCTGAAGCGGGCGGCCCTCGTCGGCATCATCCACGAGACCTTCACCGACCGCGTCGTCGGCATGGGCGTCGACCCCGGCCGGATCCGCCTGGTGCCCAACTGGTCCCACGTGCCCCAGCCCAGGCGGCCGCGCGCCGAGACCCGGCGCCACCTCGGCTGGGCGCCCGGCCAGACCGTGGTGCTGCACTCCGGGAACATGGGCCTCAAGCAGGGCCTGGAGGTGCTCGTCGGCGCCGCCCGCCTCGACCCGTCCGTCCGCTTCGTCCTCATGGGCGACGGCAGCCGGCGGGCCGCGCTGGAGTCGCTCTCCGCCGACGTGCCGAATCTGGACATCATCCCCCCTGCCGCCGACGGAGAGTTCCCGGATATCCTCGCCGCGGCGGACGTGCTCGCCGTGACGCAGCACGCGGCCGTGCTCGACATGAGCGTGCCGTCCAAGCTGACCTCGTACTTCCAGGCCGGCCGGCCCGTCGTCGCCTCCGTCGCCGCGGAGGGCGGCACGGCGCAGGAAGTGGAACGTTCGGGAGCGGGGGTGCTCGTTCCGCCGGAGGACCCCGAAGCGCTGCTCAAGGCCGTACGGGTCCTGGCCGAGGACCCCGCGGGCGCGGACGCACTGGGCGCGGCGGGGCCCCGCCACGTCGCGGCCCACCTGAGCCGCGAGGCGGGCCTGGCCCGCATCGACGCACTGATAGACGAAGCACTTGGGGGTCCGCAGCCGTGATCGAGACGAACCGCCCCGCAGCGGTCCCGGCCGAGGACGAACCCGACCTCCTCCGGGACCAGTTCCGCCAGCTCCTGCGCTACCGGCGGCTGATCGGCGCGGGCATCGGGGTCGGGCTGCTGGGCGGTGTCTACCTCGGCATCTCCACGGCCGACACCTACGTGGCCACCACCGACGTGGTGCTGCGCGCGCCCACCGACGACCCGTTCAACCCCAGCCTCGCCCCCGACAAGGCGATCAACATCGGCTCCGAGCGGCAGGTCGCCCTGTCCAGCTCCATAGCCAACGAGGCCGCGAAGAAGCTGGGCGTCACCTCCAAGGACTTCGCCGCCTTCCGCGCCGGCCTCCAGGTGACCAACCCGCCGCAGACGATGGTCCTCCGCTTCACCTACACCGCGTCCTCCCCCAAGGAGGCCGCGAAGCGCGCCAACGCGATGACCGACGCCTACCTGCTGAAGCGGCAGGAGGCCCTCGACGTCACCCGCGACAAGATGGTCAAGGGCTACCAGGACCAGCGCGACCCGGTCGCCAAGCAGCTCGACGAGCTGGTCCGGCAGATCAACGGGATGCCGGCGGGCCCGGCGCGCGACGCCGCGTACTCCTCCAAGACCGACCTGCAGAGCAAGGTCAACACCCTCAACAGCAACATCGCCAAGCTCCAGGCCCTGGACATGGCCCCCGGCCGCGTCACCAGCGCCGCCACCCCGCCCGGCGACGACGACGGCCCGGGCATCGTGATGTCCCTCGCCCTCGGAGCCGCCGTCGGCCTCGCCCTCGGCCTGCTCGCCGCCTGGGTGCGGCTCGTCTTCGACCCGGCGCCGCGCTCCGAGGGCGACGTCGCGCGCGCCCTGCGCGCCCCCGTCCTCGGCTCGCTGCCCAAGGACAAGAGCCCGGCGGGGCCGCTCCTCGCCGCGGGCGAGGAGGATCCGCGGCTCGCCGAGGCGTTCCGCTCCGTCGCCTTCCGGCTCGCCTACGACTCCCGCTTCGCCGACCGGCGCCGGCTCCTCGTCGTCGCCCCGCGCGGCAGCAGCGAGATCGCCGCCGCGGTCGCCGTCAACCTGGCCGCCTCCTTCGCGGAGACCGGCAAGGACGTCCTGCTCATCGAGGCCGACCTGCGCACCCCGGTGCTCGCCAGCCAGCTGCCCACCGACGCCGGCGGCCGGCCCCGCTGGAGCCAGATGCCGGGCGGTTCCGGTACGGGCGCCCCCGGGGCGCACGGCGACTCCGAGTGGCCCGACGGCCGCCAGCTCGTCGTCGACGCCGGCGAGTCCGGAGCCTTCGACCTCATCCCCGGCGACCGGGTGCGCAACGTGGCCCGCGCCCTGACCTCGCCGCGCGCCACCCGCCTCATCTCCGAGGCCGACTCCCCCAACTCCACCGTCGTGGTGCTCGCCCCGCCCGTCCTGTCGTACGCGGACGCCCTCGCGCTCGTCGACCGCGTCGACGGCGTGCTGGTGGTCTGCGACCCGCGCGCCGTGCACCGCACCGACCTGGTCCGCATCCGCGAGCTCATCACCGGCGCCGGCGGCACCGTCCTCGGCGCGGTCGTGCACGCCCCGCTGCCCGTCGAGAAGCGCGGCCGCGGCAAGTCCAAGGGCGCCCCCGCGGCGCCCTGGCGGGGGCCGCGGAGCAGCACATCCCGGGCGACGGCACGGACACCGTGGCGCTGCGCACCGTCCGCATGGGCAACAGGTGAGCCGGCGGAGCCTCGCCGCCGTCACCTCCGTCCTCGACCAGGCCGCGTCCAGCGCCACCAACATCCTGGTGGTGGTGCTGGCCGCCCGGCTGTCCACCGCGGCCGGCTTCGCCGACTTCTCGATGGTGTACGTCGCCTTCAGCGTGCTGCTCGGGCTGAACACGGCCTGCGTGGGGCAGAGCACCGTCCTGGAGAAGGACGCGGAGCGGCTCGGCGCGGTGTGCCGCTCCGCCCTCGGCTTCACCGCGGCCGCCTCGGCCGCGGCCGGGGCGGTGCTCGCGGTCACCGGAGCGCTGCTGCCGGGGGACGCCGGGGCGGCCTTCCTCGCCCTGGGCATCGTCCTGCCGGCGGTGCTGCTCCAGGACGGGCTGCGGTACTGCTTCTCGGCGCTGCGCACGCCCGAACGGGCCCTGGCCGCGGACGCCCTGCGGCTGGTGTGCGCGGTCGCCGCGCTCCTCGTCCAGCCCGACGGGTCCGCGCCGGGGCGGCTGGTGCTGGCGTGGGGCCTGTCCGCGCTGCCGGCGCTCGCCCTCGGACTGCTCCTGCTGCGGCCGTACGTCCGCGGTGCGCGCGCCGACCTGCGCCCGTACCTGCGGCGCGGGCACCTCGGGCAGCGCTTCGCCGTGGAGTTCGCCGTCGGCAACGGCGCGAGCCAGCTCGCGGTGCTCGGGCTGGGCGTGTTCGCGACCCCGCTGGCGGTCGGCGCGCTGCGCGGTGCGACCACGGTGTTCGGGCCGCTGAACGTGCTGTTCAACTCCGCGAACGCCTTCGGTCCGCCGGTCGTGGGCCGGGCCTCCGGAAAGCGGGGCGTCATCCGGATCACGGCGGCGATGGGCGCGGCACTGGCGGTGCTGGGCGCCGCGTGGGGGGCCGCGCTGTACGCACTGCCGGACTCGGTGGGGCGGCGGCTCCTCGGCGACACCTGGGAGGCGGCGTCGGCGCTGCTGCCGGCCACGGGGGCGCAGTACGCGGTGATGGGGCTGGGCACGTGCGCGCTGCTGACGCTGCGGGTGCTCAGCCCGAAGGCCACGCTGTCCCTGCAGGTGGTGTTCTCTCTGCTGTCCGTGGGCTTCCTGCTGGGCGGGTACGCGCTGTTCGGCGTGGCGGGAGCCGCGTGGGGGCTCGTCCTGGGCTCTGCGGCGAAGGCGGCGGCGGCCTGGCTGCGCGCCGCCCGGCTCCCCCTCCCCTGAGTCCGCCGGCGGCCTGCGCCGCCGCCCGTCAGCGGAGGGTGGTGGCCTTGTCCGTGCGGTACGTCGCCACCAGCGCCAGGCACAGCGCCGCGATCGCGACGCGGCCCGACGCCTGCAGCAGCGGCCCGCGCAGCAGGATGAACGAGTAGCCGGCGACGAGCGGCACGACCACGGAGATCAGGCTGCCGGGCGGCGCCCGCCGCGTGGCCCGCTTCGCGTACCGCCGGTCGACGCGTGCGGCCGCGTATCCCATCCCGAGCAGGCCGGCGCCCATGCCGAGCGGGCCGAAGTCGATCCACAGCTCGGCCCAGATGGGGGACGACAGGTTGGTGTTGACGGTGCCCATCCACTGGCCGACCATCACGCCGGTGTCGCGCGGCTTGCCCGGCCACACCGAGCGGGGCACCGCGAAGAAGACCGACCCGGCGAGCTGGCGGCCGTAGAAGTGGCCGGGCCCGGACTCCGAGAAGGTGATCGTGTTCGCGAACATGCCGATCTGGTCGTAGTCCTTGAGCGCCATCGGCTCCAGGAACGAGGTCGTCTCCACCGGCTTGTAGTTCTTCTCGTCGTACCGGAAGCGGTCCGCGAACGGGAAGACCAGCAGGGCGACGACCACCGCCATCGACAGCGCCACCCGGTACATGGCCGCGCTCACCGGGAAGACGGTGAAGAGCAGCGCGAACATGACGGTGAGGAACCAGTAGCGCGGGTTCGAGATGGGGTTGTTGACGACGAGGTTGAGCCCGCACAGCGCTGCCCAGGTGACGATGACCGACACCTTGCGGCGCGCGTACTTCGACGTGATCAGCCAGCGGGTGTACAGCAGCAGCGCGAGCAGCGCCGGGACGGTGCCGAAGCCCCGGAGGAACGCCTGCCCGGCCTGGCCGTCGCCGTTGGAGACGCCCGCCTCCTGGATGCCGGCGATGATCTCCTGGCGGCTGGAGAAGAACACCGCGGGGCCGCCGAGCTTGAGGATGAAGACGGCCGAGCAGCCGAAGGCGAGGACCGTCAGCAGCTGGAGGCGGCGCCGGTGCGCCATGACGGGCCGTACGGCCTGGCTGCGGGCACCGGACGTCCTGACGGCGGGCCGGTGCCGGGCGAGCAGGACGCCGACGTCGAAGGCGGTGCAGCCGAGCAGGACGAGCCCGATGGCGAGGGTGAGGTCGGAGCGCGGGCCGACCACCGGGGTCGGGACGCGGCCCAGGACCGCCTGGGCGAGCGGGGCCACGCCCATCGCCATGTAGACGAACAGCCAGAAGGATCCCTGGAGCAGCTTGCGGCGGCTGGTCAGGATCATCGCGGAGAGCCGTACGCCCGCGTACATGGTCAGCAGGAGCTGGAGCCAGAAGGCGGCGTCGCGGCGGCCGTCGCCGGTCTGGACGGCGACGATCAGCGGCAGGAAGACGGTGAAGCCGAGGATCAGCGGGACGGACAGGGCCCGGGAGAGCAGGGTGCGGGGGGTGGTGACGCGGCCCCAGCGGGCGGCTTCCGCCTCCTCCCGCGGGTCCGGGCGGAGCGCCTCGATGAGGGGCTTGCGTATGTCCGTTGCCACTGCTGCCCCCACCCCATGTGCCTGATCCGGCGGCAGTCTAGTCTGAGCGGGCTGCGCCAGGGGAGGCGCCGCCCGTGGGGGCCCCGGGGGACGCCGGGGAGAACGATGAGGTGCGACCGTTGCGTGATCTTCCTTCCTTCACGTTGGCCGGGTACGACAAGGGGCGCGGCCTGCTCGTGCAGGCCCTCTGGTTCGCCCTGATGAACACGGTGTTCATGGCGTGGTTCTGCCCGGCCCGGCTGCGGGTGGCCCTGCTGCGGGCCTTCGGCGCCGAGATCGGCGAGGGCGTCCTGATCCGGCACCGGGTGCGCGTGCTGTGGCCGTGGAAGCTCTCCGTCGGCGACCACACGTGGATCGGCGAGGGCGCCTGGCTGCTGAACCTGGAGCCGGTGTCCATCGGCGCGAACGTCTGCGTCTCGCAGGAGGCCATGCTCTGCACCGGCTCCCACGACCACCGGGCGGCCGACTTCCGCTACCGCAACGCACCCATCACCGTCGAGGACGGGGCGTGGGTCGCGGTGCGGGCGACGGTGCTGGCCGGGGTGACCGTGGGCCGGTGCGCGGTCGCGGGCGCCGGCTCGGTCGTCCACAAGGACCTCCCCGCCCTGACCCTGCAGACGATGGACGGGCGCCGCCGCCCCGTCGAGGAGCCCGAGTGAGAGTCCTGCACGCCGTCACCCTGCACTCCCCCACCCACGCCTTCGGCGGCCCGGTGCGGGTCGCCCTCAACCTGGCCCGGGGGCTGCGGGAGCGCGGCCACGAGGCGGCCCTCCTCGCCCTCGGCGAGGGCTTCGGCGAACCCTGGCCGACCGAGGTCGAGGGGGTTCCCGCGAAGCTGTTCCCGGCCCGCCGGATCCTCCCCCTCGGCTTCAGCGGCATGACCTCCCCGGCCCTGCTCGCCTCCGCCGGGCGGCTCGTGCGCGACGCCGACGTGGTCCACGTCCACCTCGCGCGCGACCTGGTGACGCTGCCGGTGGCGCTCGCGGCGCTGCGGGCCGGGCGGCCGCTGGTGCTCCAGACGCACGGAATGGTCGACCCGAGCGGCAGGCTGCTGGCGAAGGTGCTGGACGCGCTGGCCGTGCGCCGGGTGCTGCGCGGCGCGGACGCGGTGCTGTACCTGACCCCCCACGAACGGGAGGGCCTGGACGCGGTCGTGGGCGGCCCCCTTCCGCAGGCCGTTCGGCTGGTCAACGGCACCCCGGCGCAGGAGGCGCGCCCCGCCCCCCAGGGGCCGCCGCGCATCCTGTACTCGGCGCGGCTCCAGGCCCGCAAGCGCCCCGTCGACTTCGTGGACGCCGCCCCGGCCGTGCTGGCGGCGCACCCGGACGCCGTGTTCGTCGTGGCCGGTCCGGACGAGGGCGAGCGGGCCGCGGTGCTGGCCCGGATCGCCGAACTGGGCCTGGAGGACCGGTTCACCGTGCCCGGGGCCCTGTCGTCGGCCGAGGTGCTCGCCGAGCTGCGCCGGGCGCACGTGTACGTGCTGCCGTCGGTGGACGAGCCGTTCCCGATGTCCGTGCTGGAGGCCCTCGCGGTGGGCGTGCCCCCGGTGGTCACCCACTCCAACGGGCTCGCCAAGGACGTCGCCGGGTCCGGCGCCGGCCGGGCCGTGGAGCCCGGCCCGGCGGGCGTGGCCGCGGCCGTGCTGGAACTGCTGGACCCGGCGGCGGGCGTCGCCGCCTCGCGGGCGGCCCGCGCCCTGGCCGCGGA
>NZ_RPSE01000559.1:0-3130 GCF_003949955.1 Streptomyces sp. WAC05292 | reverse complement strand
GGCGGGGGCGGGCGGTGCGTCAGCCGGCCAGGCGGGCCTGCGGCCCGTCCGCCCCGTCGGCCCCGTCCGCGGCGACCAGGAAGCGGGAGACGCTCTCCAGCTTCTCGGAGGTCTCCTCGAACTCGCGGGCCGCCGTCGACTGGCCGACGATCCCCGCACCGGCGCGCAGCCACGTCCGGCCGCCCTGCCGGTAGACCGAGCGGAGCACCAGCGCCGCGTCCATCCCGCCGTCCTCGTCCACCGTCAGCACCGCCCCGCTGTACAGGCCGCGGCGCTCCGGCTCGTACTGGCGGATCACGTCGTACGCGGCGTCCTTCGGCACCCCCGAGGCCGTGACGGCCGGGAACACCGCGCCGAACGCGTCCCACGTCCCGAACCCGTCGGCGAGCCGGCCCGACACCCGGGAGGCCAGGTGCTGCACGCTGCCGCGCTCCTTGACCGCCATGAACTCCGGGACCTCGACCGATCCCGCCTGCGACACGTCCGTCAGCTCGTCCGTGCCGACCTTCACCGAGATCGCGTGCTCGTAGATCTCCTTGGGGTCCGACAGCAGGTCCTCGCGCAGCGCCCGGTTGCGCTGTGGGTCCTGCGTCAGCGCCCGCGTCCCCGCGAGCGGCTGGCTGTAGACACGCCCCCCGGACTCGACCTCGACGACGGTCTCCGGGCTGAACCCGGCCGCCTCCACGCCGCCGAGCCGCAGCAGGAACGACCGCGCCGGGGTGTTGCCCCGCCGGCCCCGCACGTACGTCTCGACCAGGTCGATGTCGTCCTCGACCTCCACGACCCGAGACAGGATCACCTTCTGCAGCCGGTCCTCGTGGATCTCGGCGACCGCCGACTCGACCGAGCTGCGGTAGTCGGTCTTGTCGAAGCCGCGCACGTCGATCCGGGTGGTGCGGCCGCCGCCCGCCCGCCCCGGCGAGCGCAGCACGTCCAGCGCGGCCACCAGCCCCTCCGGGTCGGCCGAGCGGACCAGCGCCGTCGCCCCCTCGAAGCGGACCTCGGTGCGCGGCACCACCAGGTGCAGCAGCTTCTCGCCGCCGACGTGGTCCAGGGAGCCGTCCTTGGCGTACGACAGCTCGAACGCGGCCCAGCCGTAGGCCCGCCAGCCGTCCACGGCGAGGGTGTCGAGGAGGGACTGCACCTGCCGGAGCGGCTTGCCGTCCCAGGGCAGGAACCTCTCCCCGTCACAGGAGAGGCGGGCGCCGGTGCGGTCCAGCGTCAGCTCGGCCAGCGTGCCTCCGGCGTAGGACCAGCCGTCCGGGCCCTCGTAGACGACGTAGTCGTCGTGCAGGCCGGAGTCGGCGAGCGCGGCGGCCGCGGCGAGCTGGTCCTCGGCGGGCTCGATCCTGGTTTCGACGTAGTACGGAGACACGGTCGCATTCCCCCTGGGGCGTCGGTCGCGGAAGTGGTGGGCGCACCCGTGCGGACGGGCGGCGCCGGAGGAGAAGGTGGGAAGGGGCGGGAGGTCCCGCGCCGGGCGGATGGACGGCCGCCCGGCGCCGGGTCTCACCTGCCCGCGGCCCGGAGCGGTGCGGCGGCTTCGTCGGCGCCGCCGCTCCCGGCCGTGGGAGTCGGTGCGGCGGGCCGGGCCGGAGCCGGCGCCGCCTTGCGGACGAGCAGGAGGCCGACCACGGCGGCGCCGGCGAGCCCGGTCACGCCCGAGGCCAGCATGACGTCGTTCAACGCGCCGGCGAACGCCTCGCGGACCAGGTGGACGACACCGTCCGCCTGCCCCGCGGGAGCCGCGGCGACGACCTCGCCGGCCTGCCCGGAGCCCAGCTGCCCTGCGGCGGACGCGCCGAGCGCGGCCCCCGGGCCGGAGTCCAGCGCGCGGGCCAGGCCCTGCTGGAGCACGATGCCGAAGGCGGCGATGCCCAGCGCCTGGCCGAGCTGGCGGAAGGTGTTCAGCGCCCCGCCGGCCATGCCGCCCCGCTCCGGCGGCACGGCGGCCATCGCGGTGGCGGCCAGCACGGGGGAGACCACCCCGACGCCCAGCCCGGTCAGGGCGAGGCCCGGCACCAGGGCCGTCCACCCCGATCCGGCGTCCAGCCGGGCCTGGAGCAGGCTGCCGGCGCCGATGAGGGCGAGGCCGCCGCCGAGCGCCAGCCAGGCCGGGACCCGCGGCAGGTGCCGCCCGGCGAGGGCGGACACCGCGAACGCGAGCGCACTCATGGGCAGGACCACCAGGCCGCCCCCGACGGGCCCCAGCCCGAGCACGGACTGCACCCACAGCGAGGTGTACGGCAGGTAGGCGAACGCCACCCCGGAGAACAGCAGCCCGCACAGCATCACCCCGGTGAACCGGGCCCGGCGGAACAGCGAGAGGTCCAGCATCGGGTGCGCGGCACGCCGCTCGACCAGCAGGAACGCCGCCAGCGCCACCGCGGACAGCGCGGCGAAACCCAGCGTGCCGGCCGAGGCCCAGCCCTCGGAGCCACCGCTGATCAGGACGTACACCGCCGAGCCGGCCGCCACCGTGAACGCGGCGGTGCCCGCCCGGTCCATGCGGCCCGCCGCCGGATTGCGGGACTCCGGCAGCACGGCCAGCGACAGGGCGAAGGCGGCCGCGCACAGCGGCAGGTTGACCAGGAAGATCCACCGCCAGCCCAGGTACTCCGTCAGCACACCGCCGAGGACCGGGCCGACGGCCGCGGCCGCACCGCTGACGGCCCCCCAGACCCCGAAGGCGACCCCGCGGTCCCGGCCCTGGTACGTGGAGTTCAGCAGCGCCATCGCGGTGGCGAGCATCGCCGCGGCCCCGATGCCCTGCACCGCCCGGGCGGCGACCAGCACCGCCGGGTCGCCGGCCAGCCCGCACAGCAGCGAGGCCGCCGCGAACAGGGCCAGGCCGCCGGTGTAGACGCGGCGCCGCCCGGATCTGTCGGCGAGCGAGCCCGCGCCGAGCAGCAGCGCGGCCAGGGTGAGGGCGTACCCGTCCATCACCCACTGGAGGTCGGACGGCGACGCGTCCAGGTCGGAGCCGATGGCGGGAAGCGCGACGATCACGATCGTGACGTCCACCAGCAGCATGAACACGCCCAGGCTGACCGCGACGAGCGGCCACCACTTACGCACGAGGCCTCCAGGGACTCGAAAGGAGGGACGGAACGGACGGGTGGGGGAGGCA
>NZ_RPSE01000558.1:0-3133 GCF_003949955.1 Streptomyces sp. WAC05292 | reverse complement strand
CCCCGGCGGGCCGCCGGCGCGCGGTCCGCGGCCCCCTCCGGGGCCGGACCTCGGGGAACTGCACGGGCCGCGCCGCTTGCCGTAGCGTTGCCTCTTCGGCGGTCGCGCCCGGCCCTCCGGCGGGCGCCCGCGCGGCGACCGCGGACGCCGCACCCCCCGTACGCCCCGCAGCAGCACGAACACCAGGACCGGCACCTCACGTGATCACCTCTTCCACCGACCGCCCCGAGCGGCTGCGTACGCGGACCCCCGACGCGTACCGTCTCGTGCGCAGCGGGCCGGGGCGAGCGGAGCCCCCTGTGCTGGACGCAGCGCAGCAGGCGGTGGTTGACCACACCCGCGGACCGCTGCTCGTCCTCGCCGGACCGGGCACCGGCAAGACCACCACCCTCGTGGAGGCCGCAGCCGCCCGCGTCGAGGCCGGCACCGACCCCGCCCGGATCCTGATCCTCACCTTCAGCCGCAAGGCCGCCGTCGAGCTGCGCGACCGGGCCGCCCTCCGGCTCGGCGGCGCCCGCGCCCCGCAGGCCACCACCTTCCACTCCTTCTGCTACGGGCTGGTCCGCGCCCACCAGGACACCGACCTGTTCGCCGACCCGCTGCGCCTGCTGTCCGGGCCCGAGCAGGACGTCATGGTCCGCACCCTGCTGGAGGGGCAGCGGGAGATCCGCTCCATCCGCTGGCCCGACGACCTGCGGGCCGCCCTCACCACCCGCGGCTTCGCCGACGAGGTCCGCGCCGTCCTCGCCCGCGCCCGCGAACTCGGCCTCGGCCCGGCCGCCCTCGACGCGTTCGCCTCCCGGACCGGCCGGCCCGACTGGAAGGCGGCCGCCGCCTTCCTCGCCGAGTACCTCGACGTCCTGGACATGCAGGGCACCCTCGACTACGCAGAGCTGCTGCACCGCGCCGTGCTGCTCGCCGAGCGGACGCCCGGCCTGGCCGCCGCGTACGACGTGATCTACGTGGACGAGTTCCAGGACACCGACGCCTCCCAGCTGAGGCTGCTGCGGGCGCTGGCCGGCCCCGGCGGCACGCTGGTCGCCTTCGGCGACCCCGACCAGTCGATCTACGCCTTCCGCGGCGCCGACATCAACAACATCCTCGACTTCGAGGGCGCCTTCCCCGGGGCGGCCGTACGGGCCCTGACGGTCGGCCGCCGCTCCGCCTCCGCCGTCCTCGCCGCCACCCGGCTGCTGACCACCCGCATGCCCGTGCCGCGGCTGCCCGCGGACGCGGTCCGCGCGCACCGGGGGCTCACGCCGACGCGGGAGGGCGGCCGCGTCGAGGTGTACACGTACCCCACGGCCGGCGCCGAGCTCGACAACATCGCGGACATCCTGCGCCGCGCCCACCTGGAGGACGGCGTGCCCTGGCAGGACATGGCCGTCCTGGTCCGCGCCGGCGGCCGCACCCTGCCGGCGATGCGGCGGGCCCTGATCTCGGCGGGCGTCCCCGCCGAGACGGACGGCACGGACATCCCCCTCCGCCACGAACCTGCGGTCGCCCCCCTCCTGACGGCCCTCCGCACGGTGGCCCTGGCGACTCCGCCGCCGACGCCGACCGAGGCCGCGGGCGGCACCGCCGACGCTTCGGCGCAGGGCTCGGCGGGCGCCGCCGGCGGCGGGGCCGACGCCGACGGGTCCGCCGCGGCCGGGCAGGCCCGTGCGGGCGGTTCCGCCCTCCCGGGCAGCGGGCTCGGCTCGCAGGACCCCGACGGCGGGGACGACGCCGCGTCCGCCCCTGCCGTCGCAGACGGCTCCGCCATCGCGGCTGCCGCCGGGGAGCAGGGCGCAGAACGCGACGCGTCCGAGCCGGGCGCCGGGCCCGGCTCGGACGTCCGGACCGGCCCTGCCGGAGTGCAGGCCGCCACTGCCGGTGGGGCGCGGCGGAGCACGGCGCATGCCGCTGACGACGCCGACGGGCCGGCCGACACGGCCGTTCGGCCCGGGGCGGGCGGCTCCGCCGCCGCCGCCGACGACCGGCTCGCCCCGGCCGTCCCGGACGCCCCGAACGGGGCGCAGTCCGACGCCGGCGGCGCGCGGGCGCACGGTGCCGCGGACGCCGTCGACGGCGCTGTCCGCGGCGACGGGTCCGCCGCGGCCGGGGAGGCCGGCGCAGGCGCTTCGGTCACCGGCGGCGGGTTCGGCCCGGCCGGTCCCGTCGGCGGCGGGAACGCCGCGTCCGCGGCTGCCGTCGCAGACGGCTCCGCCGCCGCGGCCGGTGCGACGGGCGAGGCGCCCGCTCCGGACGACGGGGCCGGACCGGCCGCCCATGCCGGCGCGGGCGCGCAGGCCGCCGCCCCGGCGGACAGCCCCGGCCTCTCGGACGCCGCGGAGGGCGCCGGCGGCCAGGACGCGGACGGGCCCGCGCCCGTCGGGGACACCGGTGAGGGGTGGATCGGGGTCGAGGCGGCGCTGTCGCTGCTCGCCTCGCCGCTCGGGGGGATGGACGCCGCCGACCTGCGGCGGCTCGGACGGGCCCTGCGCGACGAGGAGCGCGCGGCCGGCACCGCCGTGCCCGCGCCCTCCGACGTGCTGCTCGCCCGCGCCCTCGCCGAGCCGGAGCGCCTCACCGCGCACGACCCGGCGTACGCGCGCGGCGCCCAGCGCCTCGGCCTGCTCCTGCGCAAGACGCGCGAACTCCTCCAAGGCGGCGGCACCGCCGAAGAGGCCCTGTGGACCCTCTGGGACGGCACGCCCTGGCCGCAGCGCCTGGAGCGCAGCGCCCGCCGCGGCGGCCCGGCCGGCCGCAACGCCGACCGCGACCTCGACGCGGTCTGCGCCCTCTTCGACACCGCCGCCCGCGCCGAGGAGCGCACCGGCGGCCGCGGCGCCCTCAACTTCCTCGAACAGCTCGAAGCCGAGGACATCGCCGCCGACACCCTCACCCGCCGCGCCACCCGCCGCGAGGCGGTCCGGCTGATGACCGCGCACCGCTCCAAGGGCCTCGAATGGCGCCTCGTCGTCGTCGCCGGCGTCCAGGAGGGCCTCTGGCCCGACCTCCGCCGCCGCGGCTCCCTCAACTTCCTCGAACAGCTCGAAGCCGAGGACATCGCCGCCGACACCCTCACCCGCCGCGCCACCCGCCGCGAGGCGGTCCGGCTGATGACCGCGCACCGCTCCAAGGGCCTCGA
>NZ_RPSE01000557.1:0-3135 GCF_003949955.1 Streptomyces sp. WAC05292 | reverse complement strand
CGCCAGCACCGCCCCCAGCGCGAACACGTCCGCCGCGGGCCCCGCCTCCGCCCCCGCGCGCACCTCCGGCGCCGCCCAACCGGGCACGCCCGCGCCCCGCGCCAGGCCGGAACCGGTGATCCGAGGGCCCCGCGCGGCCAGCACCACACATTCCGGCGTGAACTCCCGGTGCGCCACCCCCTGCGCGTGGAGCGCCGCCAGCCCCTCCGCCAGCGCGGCCAGCAGCCGCCGGCAGGTCGGCGCGGGCAGCGGCCCCCGCCCCGCGACCGCGCGGGCCAGCGTCGGCCCGGCCGCGTACTCCGTCGCCAGCCAGAACGGCGGCGCCGCCAGCGAGGCGTCCACCAGGTCCGCCGTGTGCGCCGACCGCACCGCCCGCAGCAGCTCCGCCTCGCGCTTGAACCGGGCCAGCGCCTCCGGATCCCCGGCGGTCTCCGCCCCGACCACCTGTACCGCCACCAGCCGCCCCCCGGGCGACCGCGCGAGGTACACCCGCCCCAGCGCTCCGGCACCCAGCCGGGCCAGCAGGGCATGCGCCCCCACCTGGGCGGGGTCGGTGTCTGTCAGGGCTTCCACCCGCCAGAGGGTGCCACACGGACTTCCCCGCCCGGCAGGGGGGTTGACCGGCCCCGCGGGCCGGCCCGCCGTCAGGCGCGCGGCGCCACGAAAAGGCTCTGCGCCCCCCTGCCGAGCGGCCCCTTCTCGTCGTGCAGGACCGAGTCCGCGAGCCCGATCCCCGCCGGGTCCACGCTCGTCCGCGCCTGCACCCCGACCCACTCGCCCGCCGGGTGCCGGTGCAGGTGCACCGTCAGGTCGCTGTTGACGAAGACGTACCGCCCGAAGTCGACGGCCGCGCTGATCCCGTTGCCGGAGTCCGCCGCGACCAGCACCCGGTCCAGCGCCCCGACCGGCTCCCCCTCCACCAGCGGCACCCGCATCCGCATCCAGCACGCCCCCGGCCCCGGCTCCGTGAAACCCCCCTCGGCGAACCGCATCTCCATCGCCGTGTGGTACCCCCGCTCCCACGGCACCGCGTAGAACGGCGACTGCGCCAGCGACCCCGGCGGCGGCAGCCGCGGCCCCTCCGCCACCGCCGGCACCAGACCGTCCCCGGCCACCCGCACCCGCAGCGCCCGCGCGACCACCGCCGGCTGCGCACCCTCCTCGACGAGACCGCCCGCTGGACCGCCGCCGACGCCGGCACCCTCACGGCCGACCTCGACCTCCCCGACCTCCGCGGCCGCATCAACACCCTCCTCCTGGAAACCAGCGAACTCGTCCGCGCCGAGGCCCCCGGCCGCCGCCGCAACCACCGCGGCGCCGACCTCATGGGCGCCCGCCTCGCCGGAGCCGACCTGCGCGGCGCCAACCTCCGCGGCGCCTACCTCATCGCCGCGGACCTCTCCGGAGCCGACCTCCGCCTCGCCGACCTCATCGGCGCGGACTTCCGCGACACCGACCTGCGCGGAGCCGACCTGCGCGACGCCCTCTTCCTCACCCAGGCCCAGCTCGGCGCCGCACGGGGCGACAGCGGCACCAGGATTCCGCCCGACCTCACCCGTCCCGCCCACTGGGATTGACGGACCATCCGACCATCGGACCGTCAGACGAACACACCGTCACCACCGCAGGTCAGGGCCCCGGACGGGCCAAGCCCCGGGACACCGGGCAAAGAAGCCCGTCAAGTCGACGTATGACCGGGGTTTCATCAGCGAAGATAGTGGGTGACCCATGCCGTCGGCACGGGCTACCGGAACTACCCGTACAGGGGCGGTGAGTTACATGATCCTGGCAGCCGAAAAGGGCGACATCACCACCATCATCGGCGGAATCGCCCCCAACTGGGGGCCCTTCGGCAGTCTCGGCAACGAGGCGAAGATCATGATCGAAGTGATCATGGCGGTCGCCATCCTCCTCTGCCTCGGCATCGCCATCTGGGGCGCCGCCAAGCAGCGCATCGGCGCCACCGCACTGCGCGACACCTTCAGCGCCGAACAGGGCAAGGGCCTGATCGTCGCCGGCCTCACCGGCGTCTTCATCATCGGCTCCCTCGGCACGCTGTTCACCATCGTCTACGGAATGGCCGTCTAGCCGGACCGCCCGCCGGATCCGGACCAGGGCCCGATCACCACCACACCGCAGCCACGCGGGAACCAGCACTACCGTCGTACGACGCGGAGGGGGCGGACAGGCAATGAGCAACGACGACCAGTACGGCGGCGGCCACGGCGACGTCGGCGGCACGGGCCAGACCCGCACCCGCCTCCCCGAGGCCGACACCGACCCGTACGGCGCCCCCCGCCGCACCCCCCGCGCCTCGCGCAGCCTGGTCACGGTGGTCGGCGTGGTGGTCCTGCTGATCGCCGCCATCGCGTTCGCCAACCAGTCCGGCGACACCCCCGACCGCGCCACCACGGCCGACACCCCGGCCACCCCCCCCACATCCCCCACCGGCACCCGCCCGGTCGACGGCAAGAACACCGGCATCCCGACGGGCTTCCCGGCAGACCAGCAGGGCGCCCAGTCGGCCGCGACGAACTACGCCGTGGCCCTGGGCTCCGACGGCATGTTCAACACCGCCCGCAGACACGCCATCGTGGACGCCGTCGCGGACGGGTCCTCCCGGGCCGGACTCCAGGCCGGCTTCGACGCCGACTACTCCGCCGGCCTGCTCGCCCAGATCGGACTCACCAAAGACGGCCTGGCCCCGGCCGGCGCCACCTTCGTCAGCCGCACCGTCCCCGTCGGCACCAAGGTCACGTCCTTCGCCGCCGACACCGCCTCCGTCGACGTCTGGTGCATCGGCATGTTCGGCCTGACCGGCGAGAAGTCCACCCGACCCGTGACCAGCGGATGGTTCACCATCTCCATGACCCTCAAGTGGAACGGCTCCGACTGGAAGGTCGCGGAAACGACCCAGAAGGACGGCCCCACCCCCGTCACCGGAGACAACCCGGTGTCCACCTCCGGCGAGATCGGCAAGGCCGTCACCGAATTCGGAGGGTTCACCTATGCCCGGTAGCCGCACGCTCCCGCTCCGCCGCATCGGCGCCGCAGCCGCCGCAGCGCAGACGGCCCTGATCCTCCTGGCCGCGCGCGCGACGGCCGCACCCACCCCGCCCCCGGGCAGCTCACCCT
>NZ_RPSE01000556.1:0-3145 GCF_003949955.1 Streptomyces sp. WAC05292 | reverse complement strand
GGGAATACGTCGGGGCGGGCGGCCGTACGGGCGCCCCCGGGCCGGGGCGTGCCCATACGGCTCCGGTGCGGCCCCGCCACCCCGAGGAACGGCACCGTGAACGACATCCCCGCGATCACCCTCAACAACGGCGTCCCCATGCCCCGGCTGGGCTACGGCGTCTGGCAGGTACCCGACGACGAGGCGGAGCGCGCCGTGCGGACGGCGCTGGAGGCCGGCTACCGCAGCATCGACACGGCGGCCGCCTACGACAACGAGACGGGCACGGGGAAGGGGCTGGCGGCGGCCGGGGTGCCGCGCGAGGAGGTGTTCGTCACGACGAAGCTGTGGAACGGCCGGCAGCGGACCTGGCGGCGGGCCGAGGTGCTGGAGGCATTCGAGAAGTCGCTGGACCGGTTGGGCCTGGACCACCTCGACCTGTACCTGATCCACTGGCCTCGCCCGATGCGCGACGACTTCCTGCACATCTGGGAGGCGTTCGAGGAGATCGCGGCAAGCGGGCGGGCCCGGGCCGTCGGGGTGTCGAACTTCCGGCCGGAGGACCTGGAGCGGCTCGGCGAGCGCAGCACGCTGGTGCCGGCGGTGAACCAGGTCGAGCTGCACCCGCTGTTCCCGCAGGCCGAGCTGCGGGCCCTGCACGGGCGGCTGGGCATCGCCACGGAGGCGTGGTCGCCGCTGGGGCAGGGCGGGGAGCTGCTGCGGCTGCCCGAGGTGGTGGACGTCGCCGGCCGGTACGGGCGCTCCCCGGCGCAGGTAGTGTTGCGCTGGCACCTCCAGCTGGGGAACGTCGCGATCCCGAAGTCGGTGACGCCGTCGCGGATCAGGGAGAACCTGGACGTGTTCGGCTTCGAGCTGGACGCCGCGGACATGGCGCGGCTGGAGGCGCTCGGCAGTGGGCCGCGGGCCGGGCGTATCGGGCCGGATCCGGCGGTCTTCGACATCTGAGCAGGGGGGCTCGCTTGTCCGTTCCGGACGGGGTGTACCGGGTGCGCAACGTGGCGAGCGGGCTGCTCCTGCGGCTGGAGGGCGGCACGGCGGTGGGAGTGGGGCCACAGGGCCCGCCCGCGCCGGCGGCCGCGGTGCAGTGGCGGCTGTCGCCGGTGCACAGCGGCGGCGGCGTCGTCCACGTGGTGAGCGTGCACAACGGCAGGCGGCTGGACGTGGCGAACGCGTCGACGGAGAGCGGCGCGCGGGTGCAGGTGTGGCGGCCGAACGCGTTCGGTGCGCAGGAGTGGATCGTCGAGGAGCACCTCGACGATCCGGGGGTGGTGTCGCTGGTGGCGTGCATCAGCGGGCTGTCGCTGGAGGCGGACGGGCAGGGGCGCGCCCGGCAGGGCGAGGACACCGACTCGCCGGCGCAGTGGTGGCGGCTGGAGCCGGTGGCCTAGCTGCTCGCGGTGGCCGGGCCGGCCCCGGCAGGCCCGGCGGGGCCGCGGCGGCGGGCCCGCTGTCAGTGCGCGCCGTGGGCCGGGGCCAGGGCTTCGACGCGCTCGGCGAGCGCGAAGTCGGACTCGGTGACCGCGTCGCCCGCGCTGTGCGTGTTCACCGAGAGGCGGACGGTGTTGTAGCCGAGGGTGAGGTCCGAGTGGTGGTCGAGCTCGTCCTGCACGGCGGCGATGTGCACGACGAGCGCGCCCGCCGCGACGTGCGAGCCGAGGCGGTAGGTGCGGTGGAGGCGGCCGTCCTCGAAGGCCCAGCCGGGCAGCTCCCGCAGCCGGTCCTCGATCTCCTTCTGCGAAAGCGGTTCTGCTGCCATCGGCGTGCTCCTTCCCTGCCGGATCCGACTCCTGACGAGGGGTCAAGGTTGCCACAGGAGGCGCGGGAAGGGAGGCTCCGCGGCGGTCCGGCGCGCTGGGGTAGCGTCGTGTACATGGCGACCATGACACGTGCGGGCGGCGGCACCGTGGGGGAGCTGCTGCGCACCTGGCGGCAGCGGCGGGGCATCAGCCAGCTGGAGCTGGCCGGCCGGGCCGACTCCTCGGCGCGGCACATCAGCTTCATCGAGACGGGCCGGTCGGCGCCCAGCCGGGAGATGGTGCTCCGGCTCGCCGACCGCCTCGACGTGCCCGTCCGCGAGCGCAACTCGCTGCTGCTGGCGGCCGGGTACGCGCCGCAGTACGCGCAGACGCCGCTGGAGGACCCCGCGATGGGGACGCTGCGGGAGGGGCTCCAGCGGCTGCTGACGGGGTACGAGCCGTACCCGGCGCTGGTCGTGGACGCGGTGTACGACGTGGTCGCGGCGAACCGCGGCGTCCTGATGCTGCTGGAGGGGCTGCCGGAGCACCTCCTGGTGCCGCCGCTGAACGCGATGCGGATCACCCTGCACCCGGAGGGGCTGGCGCCGCGGATCCGCAACCTGCCCGAGTGGCGGGGCCACCTGCTGGCGCAGATGGAGCGGCAGATCGCGCTGTCCCGCTCGCAGGTGCTGCGCGCCCTGTACGAGGAGGTGGCGGCCTACCCCGTGCCGCCGGGGCGGGCCGCCGGCCCGGCGGGGGGCGGCGAGCCGGTCCCGTACATCGCGCTGCCGCTGGTGATCGAGCACGACGGGAGGGTCCTGTCCTTCGTGTCGTCCATCGCGACGTTCAACACGCCGATGGACGTGACCGTCGCCGAGCTGGCCATCGAGACGATGCTCCCGGCGGACCCGGCGACGGTGGAGTACCTGCGCTCACTGGCGGTCTGACGCGGCGCAGGCACGCAGCGCCAGGTGCTGGAGGAGGGCGAAGCCGGCGACGGTGAGCGCCTGCGCCGGGACCCACACCAGCCCGGCGGCGGTGGGGGCGTCCCACAGGAACAGGGAGACCAGGCTGAGCGCCGTCCAGGCGCAGTTGGCCTCGACGACGAGGACGACGGGCCCGGTGGGGGGCCGGCGCCGCGAGGCCGTCCAGGCGACGCCGGCGGCGTAGGCGGTGAGGAAGAGGCCGAGGGCGAACAGTGTGTCCGCGCCGATGCCGAGCAGTCGGCCGAGGGGGGCGCTGAAGGCGGCGTAGGCGAGGCCGTTGGCGCCGGTGACGACGGCGTCGAGGGCGAGGAAGCGGCGCAGGGCGGTCTGCGGCACCGCGGTACGGGCGACTCCGGCGACCAGGGTTGCGGACACGGCGGATCAACCTCCAGAGGGGGGCGGGGTGTACGGGCGGAACGGGGT
>NZ_RPSE01000555.1:0-3148 GCF_003949955.1 Streptomyces sp. WAC05292 | reverse complement strand
CCGACGGCCCGCGGTCGAGGAGGAGGGCGCGCGGGCCGTCGGTGGCGCTGCCGAAGCGGAGTTCGCTGCCGGGTCCGACGCTCCACTCGCGGACGCGGTGGCCGTCGGCCCAGGTGCCGTTGGTGCTGTCCTCGTCCTGGACGGTCCAGTGGTCGCCTTCGGGGCGCAACACGGCATGGTGCCAGGAGACGCGGGCGTCGTCGAGGCAGATCTCGCAGAGGGGGTCGCGGCCGACGTGGTAGGACCGGCTCGGGCTCATCGGGGTGGAGCCCGCGTCGGTTTCCAGGACTAGCTCGGGCGCGGCTGACGGCACACCTGAGGGCTGGGCCATGACCAGATTTTCCCACGATCCTTCCGACGGGGCATAACCGCAGGTCAGAGGGGTGTTAACCGTAATGACAACGGTCCCCGTTGCAGCCTTTGCCCATTGCTTCACAGTGCGCTTCACTTCACGCGTCGGAACCGACCGGACGGGGGACGCCATGAGCGTGCACGACCACATGCACGACGCCGCACACACGCACGACCAGGGCCGCGGCCACGGCCACGACGGCCACGGGCACGGCCCCGGCGGGCACTCCCACGGGGTGTCCGCGGACGCGGACCGGCGGTGGCTGGCCGCCGCACTGGCCCTGATCGGCACCTTCATGGCGGTCGAGGTGGTCATCGGCGTCATCGCCCGCTCGCTCGCCCTGATCTCCGACGCGGCGCACATGCTGACCGACGCCGTCTCCATCGTCCTCGCCCTCATCGCGATGCGGCTCGCGGCCCGCCCGGCGCGCGGCGGGTTCACGTACGGGCTCAAGCGCGCGGAGATACTCTCCGCCCAGGCCAACGGCCTGACCCTGCTGCTGCTGGCCGTCTGGCTGGCGTACGAGGCGGTCGAGCGGCTGATCGACCCGCCGCCGGTCGCGGGCGGCCTGGTGCTCGTCACGGCGCTCGCCGGCATCCTCGTCAACATCGCCGCGGCCTGGTGCATCTCCCGGGCGAACCGCTCCTCGCTGGCCGTCGAAGGCGCCTACCAGCACGTCCTGAACGACCTGTTCGCCTTCATCGGCACCGCCGTCGCCGGACTCGTCGTCCTGACCACGGGCTTCCGGCAGGCCGACGCGATCGCCACGCTCGTCGTGGTGGCGCTGATGGTCAAGGCGGGCTACGGGCTGGTCCGCGAATCCGGCCGGATCTTCCTGGAGGCGGCCCCCGCGCACCTGGACCCCGATGCGGTCGGCGACCGGCTGGCCGGGCACCCGCCGGTGACGGAGGTCCACGACCTGCACATCTGGACGATCACCTCCGGCCAGGCCGCCCTGTCGGCCCACGTGCTGGTCGAGCCGGCGGGTGACTGCCACGCGGTCCGGCGGGACCTGGAGCGGCTGCTGTCGAAGGAGTACGGCATCACCCACACCACGCTCCAGGTGGACCACGCCCAGGAGGCGCTGCTCACCGTCGGCCGGGCGGCGGACGCCGCGGCCGACCCGCACTGCGCCGAGGCCCACGGGCCGGTCCACCGCCAGGGCCCGCACGACCACTGAGCCGCCTCGGCGCGCCGCCGGCCGGGACTGCCGGCGCGCGCGCCGGGCATACATGCGGCCATGACGACGAAGCGCAGTGCGGGGCTCCTCCTCTTCCGCGAGACGGGGGCGGTGCCCGGTTCCGGGGCCGCCCCGCCGGTCGAGGTGCTGCTCGGCCACATGGGCGGCCCGCTGTGGGAGCGGCGCGACGCCGGCGGGTGGGCCATCCCCAAGGGGGAGTACGAGCCGGACGAGGCGCCCCTCGACGCGGCCCGGCGGGAGTTCACCGAGGAGATCGGCCTGCCCCCGCCGGAAGGCCCGTACCTGCCGCTGGGCGAGGCCCGGATGCCGAGCGGCAAGCAGGTGGTGATCTGGGCGGTCCGCGCCGACCTCGACCCGGCGCTGATGGTTCCCGGCACCTTCCTGATGGAGTGGCCGCCCCGCTCGGGGCGGACGCAGGAGTTCCCGGAGCTGGACAGGGTGGCCTGGTTCACCCCGCAGGAGGCCAAGGCGAAGCTGATCGCCTCACAGGTCGCCTTCGTCGACCGGCTGGTGGAGCTGCTGGCGGGCTGAGCGCCGCCCGGCCCGGGGAGCCGGCCGCGGCCCCCCGGGGCGGGTTGGGAACCGCCGCGGGCGGAAACCGTGTCACTGGGGGTGGCCGACCGGCTACACGTCCGGACCGGGGCCGCGGCGGCGCCATGGACGGGGGCAGACGATGACGACGTACGGCTGGACGGTGCCCGGCTACACGCACGTCCGGGAGCTCGGCGCCGGCGGCGGCGGCCGCGTGGTCCTCGCCGTGCACGGGGCGACCGGTACGCCCGTCGCGGTGAAGTACCTCGGCGAGCGGCTCCGCGAGGACCCGGCGTTCCTCGCGGAGTTCCGGGCCGAGGCGCGGCTCCTGGGCGGCCTGGAATCCCCGTACGTGGTGCGGCTGTACGAGTACGTGGAGGCGCCGGGCGGCGCCGCGATCGCGATGGAGCTCGTCGACGGGATCTCCCTGCGGGCCGTGCTGCGGGAGTCGGGGCGGACCGGGCCCGAGGCGGCGCTGG
The DNA here is from genome assembly GCF_003949955.1 of Streptomyces sp. WAC05292. NCBI lineage: Bacteria > Bacillati > Actinomycetota > Actinomycetes > Kitasatosporales > Streptomycetaceae > Streptomyces > Streptomyces sp. WAC05292. The sequence goes on along the minus strand of NZ_RPSE01000555.1, from coordinate 585 downwards.
CCGTGCTGAAGGGCTCGCTGCTCGGCCTGGCGGCGGCGCACCGGACGGGCGTCGTCCACCGCGACTACAAGCCGGAGAACGTCCTGGTGGCGGCCGACGGCTCCTCCAAGCTCGTCGACTTCGGGATCGCGGCGCGCCGCGGCACGACCCCCGGAGTCGCGGGGACGCCCGCCTACATGGCGCCCGAGCAGTGGCAGGGGCGGCCGGCCTCGCCCGCGGCCGACGTGTACGCGGCGACGGCCACGTTCTTCGAATGCCTGACCGGCCGCAAGCCGTTCCCCGGGCAGAACTTCGCGGAGCTCGCCGTCCAGCACGTGGAGGCGCCCGTACCGGAGGACGAGGCGCCGGAGACGGTCCGGCCGCTGATCCGCCGCGGCATGGCGAAGGCGCCGGAGCAGCGCCCGGGGGACGCCGAGGAGTTCGTCGCGGAGCTGGAGCAGCTGGCGCTCGCCGCGTACGGGCCCGACTGGGAGGAGCGCGGGCAGCGCAGGCTCGCGGCGGCGGCCGCGCTGCTGCCGCTGCTGTTCCCGTCCTCGGGGGGTGCGGCGTCGGGGACGACGGCGGTCGCGACGACCTCGCTGGGGC
>NZ_RPSE01000554.1:0-3165 GCF_003949955.1 Streptomyces sp. WAC05292 | reverse complement strand
GCCCCCGCATCCTCGTACCGCTCGCGGCCGCCGCACTCGGCGCCCTGATCGGCGCCGGGTCGGCAGCCGCAGCCGCAGCCCCGGCCGCCCCGCCGGCCGCCACCTGCTCGATCTCCGGCGTCTTCGAGAACGGCCGCGTCCACCTCTCCGGCGGCGGCTTCACGCCCGGGCCGGCGTACGTCTTCGGCTCGGCCGGCTTCGGCGGGACGGTGGAGATCGCCCAGAACGGCGGCTTCCAGATCATGAACGTCCCGAACGCCGAATACACCGTCCGCCAGGGCGGCGAAGTGACCCAGTGCAGCGGCTTCAAGGGCTGACCCGGCTGCGGGCCGACCCGCCCGCGGCCGGGCATCCCCGCGGGGCCGTTCAGGCCCAGGTGTCCGGGCCGCCCCCCGTCCAGACGATCATCGGGCTGTCCTGCTCGACCAGTGACTCCGGATCGTGCAAGCCCGCCCGGCGGGCGAACTCCACGACGTCGCGGAGGCCGTAGGCCGTTCCCAGCGGGGCATCCGTGCCATGGGTGTGCGCCGTGACCGGCCGGCCGCCCTTGGCGGTGACGGGGTGGACGGTGATGTGCGGAGTGTCCGGCATGCCCCCAGGCTCACCGCACCGGGGCACCTCCGCATCCCGGGGGCGGCGGAAGGCGTCAGAAGGCGTCAGAGCCATCAGAAGGCGTCAGAAGGCGTAGCGGACCCGCAGCCACGGCGCGTGCGCCGCGATCAGCCCCCGCAGCGACTCCACCGCCGAGGCCTTCTCCGCGTTGCGGTAGCGGACGTTCCATGCGCCGTTCTCCGACCGCTTCACCTGCTGGAGGTCCGGGCGCCACAGCAGCTCCTCGGCCTTCGGGTGCCAGCCGAGGTTGACCTCGTGCAGCTCGCGGTTGTGCGTCAGCATGATGACCTCGGCCGCCGCCTGCTCCTTCACCCGGCGCGGCAGTAGGTCGTCCATGGCGTCCAGCAGCTCGCCCCAGGCCTCCTCCCAGCCCGGCCGGACCACCACGGGCGACAGGTTGAAGTGCACCTCGTAGCCGGCGTCGAGGAAGTCGGCGGCCGCGGCGAGGCGGTCGGCGACCGGGCTGGTCCGCACGTCGAGGAGGCGGGAATCGTCCGCGGGCATCACGGAGAAGCGGATCCGGGTGCGGCCCTGCGGGTCGAGCCGCAGCAGGTCCGGATTGACGAACTTGGTCGCGAAGGACGCCTTCGCGGTCGGCCAGCCGCGGAAGGCGCGGACCAGGTCCGCGGTGTTGTCGCTGATCAGGTCATCGACCGAGCAGTCGCCGTTCTCCCCGACGTCGTACACCCACGCCCGGTCGTCGCACTGATTGGGTTCCGGCTTCCGACCCGCCCCCGCCACGTGCCGGCCGATGGCGTCCAGCACCCGTTCGACGTTGGTGAAGACGGTGATCGGGTTGGCGAACCCCTTGCGGCGCGGGACGTAGCAGTAGGCGCAGGCCATGGCGCAGCCGTTGGACAGCCCCGGCGCGATCCAGTCGGCCGACCTGCCGTTGGGCCGGATCCCGAAGGACTTCCGCTCGCCCAGGACGAGGGTCTGCCGCTTCACCTGCACCCACCGCTCGGCGTTCCCCTCGTTGCCGTGCAGGTGCGGGATGCGCCAGTGCGACTCCGCCTCGACGAGGCGCGCCCCGGGGAACCGTGCGATGACCTGCCGGCCCCGCCGGGAGGCGGCCGCCGCCGGCTCCGCGTGAATCTCGGTGACCCGCAGCATCCTGCGGGCCTGCGGGCCGTCCGCGTACGGCCGCTCGGCACCGGCACCGGCCTCCTCGCCGACGGGCCCGGCCGCCGCCGCCACGAGCTCGTCGATACCGAACAGCGCGTCCGCCTCGACGCCCCGCTGCCCCTGCCCGTCTCCTTGGCCGCGCCTCTGCCCGTGCCCGGATTGCCGTCGGCTGTCCACTTCACCCCAGTGTACGGACCGGACCCGGCTTCCCCACGCCGCCCGGGACATCCGCCGCCCGGTCCTCACGGTCGTGGCGGCATCCGTTTCGCGAAGACCCCGGGCCGCGGAGCGAACCCGGAGACGGGTCGCGCTTCGCCCATCGGACGGCGGGGCGTAGCGTCGGCAGTGGGGGAGCGAGCCGCGCGTGCGGCACTGGCACTGCAGTGGGGGTGAGCGGACGGGGCTGTCGTGGGATTGGTGTTCCGGAGTTCCGACCCGGCCGAGACGGAGGCCTACCTCTCCCGGCAGTACGCCGAGGTGACCGTCCACGCCTCGCCGGACGCCCGTACGGAGGTGGTCCGGCACACCGCGGACCGCTTCTCCGTCGAGGACCTGCGGATCGGCTGCGAGATGTCGTTCACCGCCGACCCGCTGAACGCCGTCTGCGTCGTCGTCCTCCACGCCGGCACCATCGCGGTCCGCGAAAGCGGACTGCCCGACGAGGTCTTCGGACCCGGCGAGGTGTTCCTGCACACCGCCGGGCACCGGTCCTACACGGGGGCCATCTCCGGCGCCCGCTACACCGCCGCCCTCCTCCACCCCGACCTGCTCGCCGACACCCTCCAGGCCTGCGACAAGACCGTCCGACGGCCCGTCCTGTTCACGGACCGGCGCCCCGCGACAGCCGGCGCCGGGCGCCAGCTCGCCGCCACCGTCGCGTTCCTCCGCGACAGCGTCCTCGCCCCGCCTCCGCGCCCCCGACCGCCGATCATCGACACGACCTGCGGCCAGCTGCTCGCCGCCGCCGTCCTGGCCGCGTTCCCGTACACCACGCCCGGGGCGCGCCCGGCCGCCGCGCCCGGCGACGCCACCCTCCGGCGGGCGATCGCGTTCATCGAGGCCAACGCCCACCTCGACATCACGCTGGCCGACATCGCCGCCTCGATCCCCGTCAGCCCGCGTGCCGTCCAGTACGCCTTCGCCCGCCACGCCGGCACCACCCCCCTCGCCTACCTGCGGGGCGTCCGACTCGCGCGGGTCCACGAGGAGCTGGCCTCGGCGATGCCGGGGCAGAGCACGGTCACCGAGACCGCGGCCCGGTGGGGCTTCGCCCATCCCGGCCGCTTCGCCGCCGCCTACCGCGACGTCATACGCGGCACCCTCCGCTTCGACACGGACTGAGGGCCGGATGAGCGGGGTCTGACGTCTCGGGGCCGGCGGCGTGCCGGGGGCGTCCCGTCAGCCCATTGTCCTTCCGGCGCGGCCCGG
>NZ_RPSE01000553.1:0-3167 GCF_003949955.1 Streptomyces sp. WAC05292 | reverse complement strand
GGGACCATCCGTACGGAGCCGGCGGCAGCGCGCCGCCCGCCCCCCCGTCCGGGAGGGGCGGGCGGCGCGCTGCCGCCGGCTCCGTACGGATGGTCCCGGATGCCGCCTCGTTGACCGGGGCGTCGCCGTACGCCGCCCCGGGCCCCGCACCGGCCGGTTCCCGCACGCTCCGACCGGGCGGGAGCCGCCGATGTCGGCCGCGGCCGGCCGGGCGCCGGAACGGGCCGGCAGCCGGCCGCGGGCCGGCCGCTCCTGCCCGCGGAGGCCGTGACCAGACGGGATCCGCCGCGCCCGGCGGTGAACGCGGGCAGGCCGCGCGGGCGGGCCGAAAGGTGCAGCAGCACGGACCGGCCAACTCCGCCCCGCGGCGGAGGTTGTCTTGTCACACGACTGACGCATCCTCACCGATGTGGCTAACATCACGCCAACCCCGGTGTGCCGCCTGGGGGTCCCGCCCGTGCCCGCAGGGCCACGGGGGAGTTGACGGAGGTGCGACGTGCTGCCAGTTCGGGGTGGGGACGGCCGGAAGCTGACGGTCTGGGGCATCCGCACCACGTGGAACACGGTGGGCGACGGCGAGTTCTTCTGCACCGGCTGCGGCGGCGACCGCAATTACCGCCGGCGCACCGGACGCCGCAGGTTCACGGTCCTCGGCGTCCCGCTGCTGCCGCGCGGCGAGGCCGGGCCCGTCGTCGAATGCCAGGGCTGCCGGGAGCGCTTCGGCACCGACGTCCTCGACCGCCTCACCACCACCCGCTTCTCCGCGCTGCTGCGCGACGCCGTGCACACCGTCGCCCTGGCCGTGCTCGCGGCCGGCGGCACCGAGGCGCGGGGCGTTCTGGAGGCCGCCGTGTTGGCCGTCCGCGCCGCCGGCTTCCAGGACTGCACCGGGGAGCAGCTGGAGTCCCTCGTGCGGGCGCTCGCCAGCGACCAGGGCCGCCTCGGGCTGTACGACGCCCCCGACTGCTGCGGGGCCGCGCTGGCCATCGAGCTCCACGAGGCGCTGGAGCCGCTCGCCCCGCACCTGGCGGGCCCCGGGCGGGAGTCGGTCCTGCTGCAGGGTGCGCGGATCGCGCTCGCCGACGGCCCGTACACCCCGGCCGAGCGCGAGGTGCTCGCCACCGTCGGCTCCGCACTGCGGATCGGCTCGGACGACGTGGCGCGGCTGCTGTCCGCCGTGCGCTCCTCCTGACCGGCGGACGACCGGCGGACGACCGCCGTGCGGCCGCCGGACGGCCGCCGGATCCGGCCGAAACGGCGTTCATCGAGGTAACGATCCGGCCTCCCCGGGCCGGAATCCGGCCGTAGCGCTCCGGGGACCGCGCCGTCCGCCGCCGGGCCGTCCCAGCAGGCGGACGGCCGCGCCGCCGCGCGCCCGCCGGCCGCCCGGGCGCGCGCGGAGGGCATCACCGCACGTCGCAGCAGGGGGCCTCGTCCGCGCGAAGGGCGGCGGGAGGGTGGGAGCGGTGCGGGGCTACCCCGACGCACCGCCATGCGCCACTGGAGGAACCCACAGATCGGACGCCCCCACAGCTCAACACTTTGTGGAAGTCGACGATATCTGTGACCCCTCCCACAGGCGTTCAATTCCGGACACACGACGAACGCCGCCGGCGCGCGACCCGGCGGGGCTTCGACCACGTGAACGAACGCACCTGACAACCCCGGCGCACCAACGGGCCAGCGACCCGCTCCGCCGGGGACAACCAGACCCTCCCCGTTCACCACCTTCTGAAGGGCAAGCCCGATGGCACGTGTCGCCGCCCGGCTCTCCGCCGACGGAGAGCAGAGCACCCACCCGGTCGACGAGGTGCTCCCCGTCCCCAAGCTCGCGCTGTACGGCTTCCAGCACGTGCTCGCCTTCTACGCCGGCGCCGTGATCGTCCCGATCATCGTCGGAGGCGCGCTCGGGCTCACTCCCGAGCAACTCGTCTACCTGATCAACGCCGACCTCTTCACCTGCGGCATCGCCTCCATCATCCAGGCCTGGGGCATCGGCCGGATCGGCGCGCGGCTGCCGCTGATCCAGGGCGTCACCTTCACCGCCGTTTCCCCGATGATCGCGATAGGCCTCGGCGCCGGCGGCGGCACCGCCGCCCTCCTGGTCATCTACGGCGCCGTCATCACCGCGGGCATCGCCACGTTCGCGTTCGCCTGGCTGCCGGCCCGGGCGTTCCGCGCGGTCATGCGGCTCTTCCCGCCGGTCGTCACCGGCACCGTGATCACCGTGCTGGGCATCGTGCTGCTGCCGGTCGGCCTCAACGACGCGGCGGGCGGCCTCGGCAGCCCCGACTTCGGCGACCCGAAGCACTTCGCGTACGCCGGCGGCACCATGCTCTTCATCCTGCTGCTGATGAGGCTCGGCCGGCCCTTCCTCTCCTCGATCGCCATCCTGCTCGGCCTGGTGGGCGGCACGGCCGTCGCCTTCCTGCTCGGCGACGCCCGGTTCGGCAGCGTCGCCAAGGCCGACTGGATCGGCGTGACGACCCCCTTCCACTTCGGGGCGCCGAAGTTCGAGTGGTTCCCGATCGTGCTGATGCTCATCGTCATGCTGATCACCATGGTCGAGACGACCGGCGACACGTACGCGGTCGGCGACATCGTCGGCAAGGACGTCGACAGCGAGACCGTGGCCCGCGCCCTGCGCGCCGACGGCGCCGCGACCGCGCTCGGCGGCGTGCTCAACTCCTTCCCGTACGTCGCGTTCGCCGAGAACGTCGGACTCGTGCGGATGACCAAGGTCAAGAGCCGCTTCGTGGTCGTCGCGGCCGGCGTATTCATGATCATCCTGGGCCTGCTGCCGAAGGCCGCCGCCATCGTGGCCTCCGTGCCGCACGGCGTCCTCGGCGGCGCCGCGACCGTCATGTTCGCGATGGTCGCCCTCGCCGGCATCCAGACCCTCGCCAAGGTCGACCTGAAGGAGGAGAAGAACGCGCTGGTCGTGGGCGTCTCCCTGGCCTTCGCGCTGCTGCCCGCGACCGTCCCGGTGCTGTTCAAGGAGCACATGGACGCCGACCTGTCCTCCCTGCTGAACAGCGGCGTCACCCTCGGCGCGACGGCCGCGATCGTGCTGAACGCGGTCTTCAACGGCCTCGGCAAGGACGACGCCCACGCCGCCGGAGCCCTGACCGCGCCGCCTGCCCCGGCCGCGGCCCGGGGGGTCAGGG
>NZ_RPSE01000552.1:0-3171 GCF_003949955.1 Streptomyces sp. WAC05292 | reverse complement strand
GGGTTGTTGCCGGGGGGTGGGGGGTGTGCCAGCATGCGAGGGCGTGATCGTGATCTTGGAGTCGGCTGTGGTGCCCCCGTGAGCGGGCCGCGGCGATCCGCTGACGAGAGGTGCGACGTTGAATTCGTCTGCCGACACGGCACCATCCGCGGGAATCGACCCGTCCGGCCAGGCCGGACGCCCCGAGGCGGCCCTCCTGCCCGGCCAGGGATCCCCGCCCGGCGGGGCCGGACCGGACGGCTCCGCCGTCGATCCGGTCGTCGAGCGGTTCCACTTCCTCGTGAACGCCCCCGCCCTCTTCAACGCCGTCGTCACCGCGCTCGAATGGGACGTCTTCGGCCATCTCTCCGCCCACCCCGGCGCCTCCTTCGAGGAGCTGCGCGCCGCCGTCGGGGTGCCGGCCCACTCCCTGCGGGTGCTGTTGCACGCCGTGTGCACCACCGGCCTGCTGGAGCGGGGCCCCGACGGCGGCTACCGCAACGCGCCCGCCGCCGCCGAGCTCCTCGCCCCCGACGGCCCCGACAGCTGGCGGCACATCCTCACCGGCTGGCGGGAGATCTACTACCCCGCCTTCTCCCGCATGAGCGAGGCCCTCGCCGCCGGCACCAACCTCGCGCTCGACGCGCACCCCGGCGACGAGCCGACGCTCTACCGCCGCCTCGCGCACGACCCGGAGCGGGAGGCGGTCTTCCACCGCAGCATGAGCGCCTTCACCCTCAAAAGCCTCGACGCGCTCGTCGAGACCGAGGAGTTCGCCACCGTACGGCACCTGCTCGACATCGGCGGCGGCGACGGCACCACCAGCGCCCGGCTGCTCGCCCGCCACCCGGGCATGCGGTCGACCGTCTTCGACATCCCGTCCGTCGCGCAGCTGGCAGCCGACGCCAAGGCCGAGGCCCAGGACCGGATCCGGCTGCACCCCGGCGACCTCTTCACCGACCCCTTCCCGCCCGGCGCGGACGCCGTCCTCTTCAGCCACGTCCTGGAGATCTTCTCCGGCGGTCAGATCACGGAGCTGCTCGCCAAGGCGCACGCCGTCCTCCCCTCCGGCGGACGCGTGTTCGTCTACGGCTACAACGCCTCCGACGACGAGACCCGCGGCTGGTACTCCGCGCGCCTCTCCCTCTACCTCAACGTGCTCGCCAGCGGCCAGGGCATGGCCTACCCGGCCCGCGACTACGAGGAGTGGATGCGCAAGGCCGGCTTCGACGCCGTACGCACCCTCACCGGCTACCCCTACGAACACGGTCTGACCATCGGCACCAAGCCGTGATCCGCGGCAGGTTCCGCACCGCCGGCCGCGGCAGGTTCCCCGCCGCCGACCCCGGGACGCCCGCCACCGGCTCGCCGGTCCGCTTCCTGCTGTGGCTGGCCACCCGCCACCGCGGCAGCCTCGCCCTCGCCACGCTGTTCGGCGTCCTGTGCACCCTCGCGCAGGCGCTGGTGCCGGCGGCCGTCGCCCTCGGCATCGACCGCGGCCTGCTCCAGCGCGACCGCGACGCACTCCTGCTGTGGGGCGGCGCGGTCCTCGCCCTCGGCGTCTTCCAGGCCGTCGTCGGCATGCTGCGCGACCGGGCGTCGACCACGAACCGGTTCGGCGCCGTGTACGGGACCACCCAGCTCGTCGTCCGCCACGCCGCCCACCTCGGCGCCGACCTGCCGCGGCGGGCCTCCACCGGATCCGTCGTCAGCGTCAGCGCCTCGGACGTCGGCCACCTCGGCACCGCCCTGGAGGGCACGGCGCGCGGCAGCGGAGCCGTCGTCTCGATTCTCTTCGCCGCCGTGTTCATGCTGGTCACGTCCTGGCAGCTGGGACTGGTCGTGCTCGTCGGCGTCCCGCTGATCGCCGCCGCCGTCACCCGCCTCATGCGCGTCCTGCACGGCCGCCAGCAGCGGCTGCGCGAGCAGCAGGGCGCCCTCACCGACCTGTCCGTCGACATCATCGACGGGCTGCGCGTCCTGCGCGGCTTCGGCGGCGAGAAGACCTACGGCCGCCGCTACCGCGAGGGCTCCCAGGCCGTGCGCGCCGAGGGCACCCGCGTCGCGGCCACCGTCGCCGACATCGCCTTCCTGCGCGTCCTGCTGCCCGGCGCGCTGCTCGTGGCCATCGTCTGGCTCGGCGCGCACCAGGTGAGCACCGGCCGCCTCGAACCGGGCCTCCTCGTCGCCTTCTACGGGTACGCCGTCTTCCTCACCGACCAGCTCGGGCAGGTCACCGCCATGCTCGACCAGCTGACCCGCGCCAACGTCGCCGCCGGCCGCGTCCTCGACTTCCTGCGCCTGGAACGGGAACGGCCCGGCGGCACCCGACCCCTCGACGACGCAGCGGCCGGCCTCCCGCTGCACGACCCGGACTCCGGGCTGACCGTCCCGCCCGGCCGGCTCCTCGCCGTCGTGTGCGGCACCGAAGGGGACGCCCGTACGCTCGCGGAGCGGCTCTGCGGCCACACCGACTCCGCGGTCCTGCTCGGCGACACGCTTCTGTCCGCCCACCGCACCGACGACGTACGCCGCCACGCCCTCCTCGCCGACAACGACGCCACCCTCTTCGCCGGCCGCCTCGGCACCGAACTCGACCCCCGCGACGACGACCCCGGCGACGACCGCCCCCGCGACGGCACCCCCCGCACCGAAGCCCTCCTCCGCGCCCTCGACGCCGCCTCCGCCCGCGACGTCGTCGACGCCCTCCCCGACGGCCTCGCCCACGAGTCCACCGGCGGACGCGAGTTCTCCGGCGGGCAGCAGCAGAGGCTGCGCCTGGCCCGCGCCCTGCTCGCCGACCCGCGGCTGCTCGTCCTCGTCGAGCCGACGAACGCCCTCGACGCCCCCACCGAGGGCCGCGTCGCCCGCAACCTCGGCCCCCACCGCGCCGGCCGGACCACCGTCGTCTTCACCACCAGCCCGATCGTCCTCGAACACGCCGAGTCGGTGGTGTTCGTCAAGGACGGCAAGGCCGTCGCCGAGGGGCGCCACCGGGCCCTCCTCGCCGACCCCGACTACCTCGCCGTCGTCACCCGTGAGGTCCTGGCATGACCGCACCCGCCGCCACCGCCCCGGACGCCGACCCCGGCCCCGCTCCGGGCCCGGCCCCGCCCGCCGCCGGGCGGCGAGGCGGCGGGCGGGGCCGTGCCCGGATCGGGGCCGGGGTCGGCGTCCGGGGCGGTGGCGGCG
>NZ_RPSE01000551.1:0-3181 GCF_003949955.1 Streptomyces sp. WAC05292 | reverse complement strand
CCTCGCGAGACCCACGCCCCCAGCCCCAGCACCAGCACCTTCCACGCCGCCCTGCACTCCCTCCGCGTCTGGGACACCGCGCTGCCCCGCTTCGATGCCGCCTCGGCGCCCGCGGAGCCCGGGGTGCTGTTTCGGGAGTGGTTCGTGCATGCCGTGCAGGCGGGGCAGGTCGAGCCGCACACCATGAGTCTCGCCACCGTCGACCCCCAGGGGCGGCCCGATGCGCGGATTCTGATGCTGCACGACGCCGATTCCCGGGGCTGGCATTTCGCCTCGCACTCGACCAGCGCCAAGGGCCGTCAGCTCGCCGCGCGGCCCGATGCGGCGCTCGTGTTCTACTGGCCCGCCGTCGCCCGGCAGGTGCGCGTCCGCGGGCGGGTCGCCGCCCTCGGCCCCGAGGTGAGCCGGGCGGACCTCGCGGTCCGCTCGCGGGGCGCGCTCGCCGCCGCGCTGACGGGGCGGCAGTCCGAGGTGCTCGGTTCCGCGGACGAGCTGGAGGCCGCGTCGGCCGCGGCCTGGGCGCGGGCCGCCGCCGAGCCCGATGCGGTCGCGCCGACCTGGACGGCGTACGTCCTGGAGCCCGTCGAGGTGGAGTTCTTCCAGGGTGACGCCGCCCGCCGGCACGTGCGCCTGCGCTACCGCCGCGACTCCCCCGGCGCGGCCGCCTGGGCGCGGGAGCTCCTCTGGCCGTGAGGCCGGACGAAGGTGCCCGGCCGCCGGTCAGCGGGGGCGGAAGACCGGCACCCACACGCCCGGGGCGGTCTCCCTGAACGCGACGGTGAGCGGCATCCCGACGCGGAGGTCGGCCGGGGGGCAGTCGACGACCCGCGTCATCATCCGCGGTCCTTCCGCGAGGTCGACGACGGCGGCCGTGTACGGAACCTGCCGCCCGAAGGGCGGCAGGTCGTTGCGGTGGACGACCGACCAGGTGTAGAGGGTGGCGCTGCCGCCGGCGGGCTCCCACGCCACCCGGTCCTCGCCCGCCCAGCAGAACGGGCAGAATTCCCGCGGGTAGTGGTGGGCGCGCCCGCAGTCGGAGCAGCGGCGCAGCAGGAGCCGGCCTTCGGCGGCGGCGGCCCAGTAGGGGCGGGTGAAGTCGTCCGGTTCGGGCAGGTCGTGGCGCTCGTGCGGCGGCCCGCCGCCCGCGGCCCCGGCTCCCGCAACGACCCCGCCCCCTGCGACGCCCGCCGTCACAGGAACCACCCCAGGGCCGCGTCCACCGACCAGGTCTGCCAGGCCATCGCGGCGAGCGCGACGGCGGCGATGAGCGCCATCATCGCGTTCTGCCCCTGCTCCGCCCAGTCGTGGATCATCAGGATCAGGTAGAGCAGGTTCAGCAGCAGGCTGCCTGCGAGGGCGATCGGGGTGAGGAGGCCGAGGACCAGCCCCAGGCCGAGGGCGAGTTCGGCGTAGACGACGACATACGCCATGAGGCGCGCCCGGGGCCGGACGACCGCGGTGAAGCCGCGCTGCACGAACGGCCAGCGGTGTTTCGCCGCGACGTCGGCGGCCCAGGCGATGCCGGTGCCGCGTTCGAACCAGCCCTTCCTGTCCTTGTGCCGCCAGCTTTCGAGCCACCACAGGCCGAGGCCGATCCGGAGCACGGCCAGCCACTCGGCACCGCCGAGCCACATCGTCTGCATCGGCGCCTCCGTCTCGACCAACCGAATCTGACGGTATGTCAGTTCAGCGGATCTGCTGCGATCGCGCAAGGCCGTGACCGATCCGCAATCGATTCCCTCCTTGTCCGAGACCCATCAACCCTGTGTGTCGATACGCTCACACTTCATGCCCGGAGTCCCCACAGCCCCAGACATGTCCACCGAGCCCCGCCCCGTCTACGTCATAGGCGCCGGTCCCGGCGGCCTGGCCGCGGCCGCCGCGCTGCGGGCCCGCGGGGTGCGCGCCGTGGTCGTGGAGAAGGCAGACGAGGTCGGAGCCTCCTGGCGCGGCCACTACGACCGCCTGCACCTGCACACCACGCGCCGCCTGTCCGCGCTGCCCGGCCTGCCCATGCCGCGCCGTTTCGGCCGGTGGGTGTCGCGGGACGACGTCGTGCGCTACCTGGAGAAGTACGCCGAGTTCCACGAGCTGGAGATCGTCACGGGCGTCGAGGTGACCCGCATCGAGCGCGCGGCCCCGGAAGCCGCCGAGCCGGACCCCGCCGCCGGCGGCAGGCAGGCGCGACGGCCGCGGGGCCGCCGCGGCCGGGCCGCGGCCGCACCGGACCCGGGCTGGCTGCTGCACGCGACCGGCGGGCGGGTGCTGGCCGCGCGCGCCGTGGTCGTGGCGACCGGGTTCAACCACACGCCCGCGCTCCCCGACTGGCCGGGCCGGGAGGCGTACGCGGGCCGGCTGCTGCACGCCCGCGACTACCGCAACCCGGGCCCGTACGCGGGCCGGGACGTGCTGGTGGTCGGCGCGGGCAACACCGGCGCCGAGATAGCCGTCGACCTGGCCGAGGGCGGCGCGGCGCGGGTCCGGCTGGCCGTGCGGACCGCCCCGCACATCGTGCGCCGCTCCACCGCCGGATGGCCGGCGCAGCGCACCGGGATCCTGGTGCGGCGGCTGCCCGTGCGGCTCGTGGACCGGCTGGGCCGGGCGGTGGCCCGGGTGTCCGTCCCGGACCTGTCGGCGTACGGGCTTCCCCGCCCGTCGACCGGCCTGTACAGCAGGGTCCGGGAGGGGGCGATCCCGGTGCAGGACGTCGGGCTGATCGACGCGGTGCGCGCGGGCCGGGTGGAGCCGGTGGCGGCGGTGGCCTCGTTCGACGGCGGGGAGGTCGTCCTCGCGGACGGCTCACGCATCGCGCCCGACGCGGTGGTGGCGGCGACCGGCTACCGGCGGGGCCTGGAGGGCCTGGTCGGCCACCTGGGCGTACTCGACGGCCGCGGCCGCCCCCTCGCGCACGGCCCGCGCACCCTGCGGCAGGCCCCCGGCCTGCACTTCACCGGCTACACCAACCCGATCAGCGGCATGTTCCGCGAGATGGCCCTGGACGCCGACCGCATCGCGGCGGCCGTGGCCCGCGGCCTCGGCATCCGCCCGCCCGGCAAGGGCCGACGCCAGGACGACGGACTGCCGGACACGGGCCTCCGCCCGGTGGACCCGCCGGCCTGAACCCGGCGGCAACGCGCGGCGGGCGCGAGCGGGCGAGGCGGGCGCGGGCAGGCGGCGGGCC
>NZ_RPSE01000550.1:0-3185 GCF_003949955.1 Streptomyces sp. WAC05292 | reverse complement strand
GCCCCCGTCTCCCCCGATGTGACGCTCGCCGCACCGCCCGAGGTCACGGCCCCGTCCCACCGGCGGGGGTCCGTCGGCCCCGGTAGGGTGGCCCGGTTGTCCTTCGAACGACCGCCGCCGAGAGCCCGAACCGGAGACCGTGACTACTACCGCCTCCCACCACCTCTCACCCGCCTTCCCCGGCCGTGCGCCGTGGGGTACCGCCAGCAAGCTGCGTGCCTGGCAGCAGGGCGCGCTGGACAAGTACATCCAGACCCAGCCGCGTGACTTCCTCGCCGTCGCCACCCCCGGCGCCGGCAAGACCACCTTCGCGCTCACCCTCGCCTCCTGGCTGCTGCACCACCATGTCGTGCAGCAGGTGACGGTGGTCGCACCGACCGAGCACCTGAAGAAGCAGTGGGCGGAGGCCGCCGCCCGCATAGGCATCCGGCTGGACCCCGAGTATTCGGCGGGCCCGCTGAGCCGCGAGTACCACGGTGTCGCCGTCACCTACGCGGGTGTCGGCGTCCGGCCGATGCTGCACCGCAACCGCTGCGAGCAGCGCAAGACCCTCGTGATCCTCGACGAGATCCACCACGCAGGCGACTCGAAGTCCTGGGGCGAGGCCTGCCTGGAGGCGTTCGACCCGGCGACGCGCCGCCTGGCCCTGACCGGGACGCCGTTCCGCTCGGACACCAACCCGATCCCGTTCGTCACGTACGAGGAGGGCAACGACGGCATCCGCCGCTCCGCCGCCGACTACACGTACGGCTACGGCAACGCGCTGGGCGACGGCGTCGTCCGGCCGGTCATCTTCCTCTCGTACAGCGGCAACATGCGCTGGCGCACCAAGGCCGGCGACGAGCTGGAGGCGCGCCTCGGCGAGCCGATGACGAAGGACGCGATCAGCCAGGCCTGGCGGACCGCGCTCGACCCGCGCGGCGACTGGATGCCGAACGTGCTGCGGGCCGCCGACCGGCGCCTGTCGGAGGTCCGCAAGAGCATCCCCGACGCGGGCGGCCTCGTCATCGCCTCCGACCAGGACTCGGCCCGCGCGTACGCCAAGCTGATCCGGGAGATCACCGGCACGAAGGCGACGCTCGTGCTGTCCGACGACGCCGGCGCCTCGAAGCACATCGACACCTTCAGCGGGAACGACGACCGGTGGATGGTCGCGGTCCGCATGGTGTCCGAGGGCGTCGACGTCCCCCGCCTCGCCGTGGGCGTGTACGCGACGACGATCTCGACGCCGCTGTTCTTCGCGCAGGCCGTCGGCCGTTTCGTGCGTTCGCGCAGGCGCGGCGAGACCGCCTCCGTGTTCCTTCCGACGATCCCCTACCTGCTCGGCTTCGCCAACGAGATGGAGGTCGAGCGCGACCACGTCCTCGACCGGCCGAAGAAGGCGGGCGAGGACGCCGACCCGTACGCCGAGTCCGAGAAGGAGATGGCCGAGGCCAACCGGCAGGAGGACGAGGACACCGGCGAGGACGAGCAGATGTCCTTCGAGGCGCTGGAGTCCGACGCCGTCTTCGACCGGGTGCTGTACGACGGCGCCGAGTTCGGCATGCAGGCCCACCCGGGCAGCGAGGAGGAACAGGACTACCTCGGCATCCCGGGCCTGCTGGAGCCGGAGCAGGTGCAGCTGCTGCTGCAGAAGCGGCAGTCGCGGCAGATCGCGCACAGCCGGCGCCGCCCGGACGCGGAGGCGGACCTGCTGGAGCTGCCGGCGGAGCGGCGACCCGTCGTCTCGCACAAGGAGCTGCTGGAGCTGCGCCGGTCGCTGAACACGATGGTCGGGGCCTACGTCCACCAGAGCGGCAAGCCGCACGGGGTGATCCACACCGAGCTGCGCCGCGTGTGCGGCGGCCCGCCGAGCGCGGAGGCGACGGCCGGGCAGCTGAAGGAGCGGATCAAGAAGGTGCAGGAGTGGGCCACCCGGATGCGGTGATCCACCCGCGGGTGGGGTGGCCGCCCCGCCGTGGGGGATCCTCCCGCGGTGGGGCGGTCGACCCGCCGTGCGGTGATCCTCCCGCCGTGCGGTGATCCACCCGTCGTATGGGGCGGGCCGGTGCAGAGTTTCGTACGGGGCTGCACCGGTCCGCCCCGCCGCTGTTTCGACAGGCGGCCGGTCTTCGCCCAACTCGTGGGATGCGACGGGGGTTCCGGGGCGCGTGGGGCGCATTCCCGTACCGGAAGCGGTCGTGAACCGACACAAAAGACCCGTTCGCGCCCGGATTCTGGACGAGGACTTCCGCTGAGCGGACCCGCTCGCTACTGTCCCCGCATCGAAACGCCCCGTGGCAGCGCCGCCGCGGGAGCGCAGCCGGTGCCATGGCCGCTACCGGCGGCCTCTCCGTGCGTCGCCGTGGGACCGGCGCCGCTCAACCGAAGAGAGTCACCGCCGCTCACCAACGAGGGAGGGGCGTCGTGACCGCGGAAACCTCACAGACTCTTGACCGGGGGCTCCGAGTCCTCAAGCTGCTCGCGGACACCGACCACGGTCTGACCGTCACCGAGCTCTCCAACCGCCTCGGTGTCAACCGCACTGTGGTCTACCGCCTGTTGGCGACGCTCGAACAGCACGCCCTGGTCCGCCGCGACCTCGGCGGCCGGGCCCGCGTCGGGCTCGGCGTGCTGCGGCTGGGCCGGCAGGTCCACCCGCTCGTACGGGAGGCCGCGCTGCCGGCGCTGCGGTCGCTCGCCGAGGACATCGGCGCCACCGCGCACCTGACGCTCGTCGACGGGACGGAGGCGCTGGCCGTCGCCGTCGTGGAGCCCACCTGGACCGACTACCACGTGGCCTATCGGGCCGGTTTCCGGCACCCGCTGGACCGGGGGGCCGCCGGACGGGCGATCCTCGCCGCCCGCCAGGGCACCCTCATCGAGCCCGGGTACACGCTGACGCACGGCGAGCTGGAGGCGGGCGCGAGCGGCGCCGCCGCCCCGCTGGTGGGCGTCACCGGGCTGGAGGGCAGCGTCGGTGTGGTCATGCTCGCGGACGCCGTGCCCGAGCGGGTGGGCCCGCGCGTCGTGGACGCGGCCCGCGAGGTCGCCGACGCCCTGCGCTGACGGCCGACCCCGGCACCCGGCCCCACCGCCGGGCGCCGGAAGCCCGCCCGGCCGGCCACCGGCCGCCCGCCCTGCTGGTCCGTGCACGCCGCCCGGGCGCGCCTCCGGCGCCCGGCGGTGGGGCCGGGTGCCGGGGT
>NZ_RPSE01000054.1:0-25083 GCF_003949955.1 Streptomyces sp. WAC05292 | reverse complement strand
CCGCCAGAGTGCGCGTACTCATCCCGCGCCTGGGTACCCGGCCCGGCCTCCCGCCGGCCGGGCCGGGTACCCAGGCGCGGGATGAGTACGCGCACTCTGGCGGGCCCGCGGCCGCGGCGGCGACCGTGGGCGCATGGAATCCACCGCCCGCCGGCTCGCCGACGCCACACCGGCCACGCGCGACCGGTACGTCGACCTGCTCCGCGTCGCCTCCCTCGGCACCGTCGTCCTCGGCCACTGGCTGATGGCCGCCGTCACCGCCGACGGCATGGGCAACCTCCTCGCGGTCGTCCCCGGGCTCCAGGCGCTCACCTGGATCCTCCAGGTCATGCCGGTGTTCTTCTTCGTCGGCGGCTTCTCCCACGCCCTGTCCCACCGCTCCCTGGAGCGCCGGGCCGGCGGCGCCCCCGTCTACGCCGCCTTCCTGCGGGCCCGGCTGCGCCGCCTGCTGCGGCCGACGCTCGCCTTCGTCCTCGTCTGGACCGCCGCCGCCCTCGCCGTCCAGGCCGCCGGGCACGGCCGCGGGCCGCTGACCGGGGCCGCGCTGCGGATCGTCACCCAGCCGCTGTGGTTCATCGGGATCTACCTGGCGATGGTCGCCCTGACCCCGACGCTGCTGCGGCTGCACCACCGGTGGGGGTGGGGCGCCTTCGCCGCGCTCGCCGGCGCGGCCGCCGCCGTCGACGTCCTCCGCTTCGCGGCCGGAGTGCCGTACGCGGAGTTCCTGAACTTCGCCTTCGTCTGGCTCGCCGTCCACCAGCTGGGCTTCCTGCGCGCCGACGGCCGCCTGCGCCGCCCCGCCCTGCTCGCCGCCGCCGGCCTCGCCGGCGCCGCCCTGCTGGTCGCGTACGGGCCGTACCCGCTGTCCATGGTCGGGATGCCCGGCGAGAAGGTGTCCAACATGGCGCCGCCCACCGCGGCGCTGCTCTGCCACGGGCTGTGGCTCGTCGGAGCCGTCCAGCTGCTGCAGCGGCCCGCCGAGCGGCTGCTGGCCCGGCCCCGCGCCTGGCGGGCCGTCGTCGCCGCGAACGGGATCGCCATGACGGCCTTCCTGTGGCACCTCACCGCCATGCTCGCCGTGTACGCCGCCCAGCTCGCGCTCGGCGTACGGCTCCCCGAGCCCGCCTCGGCGGCCTGGTGGGCGCAGGTCCCGCCGCGGCTTGCCGCGGCCGCCGCCGTGACCGCCCTGCTCGTCGCCGCCTTCCGCCGCTTCGAGGCCCCCGCCGCGGCACCGGCCGCCGAGCCCGCCGCCGTCCCGGCCGCCGGGTCGGGGCCGCGGGCCGCCTTCGGCACCGTCCTGTGCCTGTTCGGCGTCCTCGGCCTCTCCACCACCGGACTCGGCGGCCTCCTGGAGGGCCACACGGCGACCCTCGTCGCCCTGCCCGTGACCGCGCCCGCCGCGCTCGCGACGGTGCTCGGCGGGTGGCTCCTGGTGGAACGTTCGGGCGCTTCGCGGAGCGTTAGGCTGAGGGGCTGATCCCCATTCCTTCCCTGGAGCGCGTCTGATGGCCGTCAACTTGGTCAATGTCGAGGCAGTCGGCAAGGTGTACGGCACCCGTGCCCTGCTGGACGGCGTCTCCCTCGGCGTCTCCGAGGGGGACCGGATCGGCGTCGTGGGCCGCAACGGCGACGGCAAGACCACCCTCATCCGCATCCTGGCCCGGCTGGAGGAGCCCGACACCGGGCGCGTCACCCAGAGCGGCGGCCTGCGCATGGGCGTCCTGACCCAGCACGACTCCCTCGACCCGGCCGCGACGATCCGCCACGAGATCATCGGCGACATGGCCGACCACGAGTGGGCCGGCAACGCCAAAGTCCGCGACATCCTCACCGGCCTGTTCGGCAGCCTGGACCTGCCCGGCTTCACCCACGGCCTCGACACGGTCATCGGACCGCTCTCCGGCGGCGAGCGCCGCCGCATCGCCCTCGCCAAGCTCCTCATCGACGAGCAGGACCTCATCGTCCTCGACGAGCCCACCAACCACCTGGACGTCGAGGGCATCTCCTGGCTCGCCGGCCACCTGCGCGAGCGCCGCTCCGCCCTGGTGTGCGTCACCCACGACCGCTGGTTCCTCGACCAGGTCTGCACCCGCATGTGGGACGTCCAGCGCGGCTCGGTCTTCGAGTACGAGGGCGGCTACAGCGACTACGTCTTCGCCCGCGCCGAGCGCGAGCGCATCGCCGCCACCGAGGAGGTCAAGCGGCAGAACCTGATGCGCAAGGAGCTGGCCTGGCTGCGCCGCGGCGCCCCCGCCCGCACCTCCAAGCCGCGCTTCCGCATCGAGGCCGCGAACGCCCTCATCGCGGACGTGCCGCCGCCGCGCGACACCTCCGAGCTGATGCGCTTCGCCAACGCCCGCCTCGGCAGGACCGTCTTCGACCTCGAGGACGTCACCGTCCAGGCCGGCCCCAAGACCCTGCTCAAGCACCTCACCTGGCACCTGGGCCCCGGCGACCGCATCGGCCTCGTGGGCGTCAACGGCGCCGGCAAGACCTCGCTGCTGCGCGCCCTGGCCGAGGCCGCCCGCACCCAGGGCGACGTGCAGCCCGCGGCCGGGACCGTCACCGTGGGCAAGACGGTCCGGCTGGCCTACCTGTCGCAGGAGGTCGGCGAACTCGACCCCTCGCTGCGCGTCCTGGAGGCCGTGCAGCGCGTACGGGACCGTGTCGACCTCGGCAAGGGCCGCGAGATGACGGCCGGTCAGCTGTGTGAGCAGTTCGGCTTCACCAAGGAGAAGCAGTGGACGCCCGTCGGCGACCTCTCCGGCGGCGAGCGCCGCCGCCTGCAGATCCTGCGCCTGCTGATGGACGAGCCGAACGTCCTCTTCCTCGACGAGCCCACCAACGACCTGGACATCGAGACCCTGACCCAGCTGGAGGACCTCCTCGACGGCTGGCCCGGCTCGATGATCGTCATCTCCCACGACCGGTTCTTCATCGAGCGCACCACCGACACGGTGATGGCGCTGCTCGGCGACGGGGCGCTGCGGATGCTGCCGCGCGGCGTCGACGAGTACCTGGAGCGCCGGCAGCGGATGGTCGAGGCGGCCGTCCCGGCGCCCGCCCCGGCCGCCGCGAAGTCGACGTCCGCCGGCGACGCCAGGGCCGCGAAGAAGGAGCTGCAGAAGATCGAGCGGCAGCTCAACAAGATGGCCGACCGCGAGACGAACCTGCACGCGAAGATCGCCGAGAACGCCACCGACTTCGAGCAGGTGGCCAAGCTCGACGCGGAGCTGCGCGAACTCATCTCCGAGCGGGACGAGTTGGAGATGCGCTGGCTGGAGCTGGCCGAGGAGGCCTGAACGGGCCCGGCGCGCGGCCGCCGCACGGCCGGAGGACCCGGCCTGACGCCCCTGCCCCCGGGGGGGGGCGGGCGCCGCGCCGGTCCGGCCGTACGGCGGGCCGCTCGCGCCTGATCCGGCGCCCGTGCCGAGGGGCACGGGCGCCGGATCAGGCGCGCACCTGGCGGATCAGATACGGCCGCGCCACTCGCCGGTCGGGGCGCCGCGGTCCTCGATGAAGTGCTTGAACCGCGTGAGATCGCCCTTGACCCGGCGGTCGACGAAGCCCATCTTGTCGCCGATGTTCTCGGCCATCCCCTCGGGCTCGAAGTCCATCATGAGCGTTACCTGCGTGTGCGTCGGGTCGATCGGCTCGAAGGTGACGACGCCCGACTGCTCGGTGGAGCCGCCCACGGTCACCCAGGCGACCTTGCGGTCGGGCACCTGTTCGGTGATCTCCGCGTCGAACTCCCGCTCCACGCCGGCGATCTTCGTCACCCAGTGGGTCAGCGTGTCCGTGCGCTGCTCGATCCGCTCGACGCCGTCCATGAACTTCGGGAACGACTCGAACTGCGTCCACTGGTCGTAGGCCGTCCGGACGGGGACGTCGACCTCGATCGATTCCTTCACATGCGACATGGCGTATCTCCCCACTCTCTGGGATCCGGCGGGCGTCGGCGCGGACTGCTCGCCAGCGCCACCCCCCGCGGGCGCCGGTCGGCGCCCTCGGTCCGCCCTTGCCCGGCGGGCCCGCGGTGATGCGCCCGAATGCCGGTTTCCGCCCGGTCGCCACGCCTCCGGCGCCCGTCGGCCCCCGGCACCGTCCGGAACCGTCCCGTGGCTGCGGTGCGCTGCATGGAAGATCAGGAAGCGGAATTCGCGACACGCGGCGACGCACGGCTGCTGGCCCTCCACCCGGGCCACGGGCCCGAGCTGCGACGCGGGGGCCTCCCGTGCCCCTGACGGGCCGGCCGGGGGGCCGGACGCCGCGGATCGTGGTCGGCTGGATGCAGGGACGCGCCGCAGCCGGCGCCATGCGGGCAGGCCGGGCGGGACCCGCGTCCCGTCGGGAGGCGACGCGCATGGAGCGGAACGAGTCTCAGCGGGCCTGGGCGATGGTCATCGCCACCGTCTCGATCATCCTGGCCGACCTGGCGGCGATCATCCTGATGAACACCGTCTGGCGGTGACGGGTCAGCCCGCCGCGGCCCCGCAGAGGATCCCGCCGGGCGGCCGGGGACCGCGGACGGACGACGGCTCAGGCGGACGGGGCCTCGCCGACGGGGCGGATGACCACCGGGTACTCCGGGGATCCCGCGGGGACGGGGCACCGGGTGATCCTGGCCGCGATCTCTGTCACCCGGTCGAGGCCGGAGCACTCCAGGAGCCAGTAGCCGGCGGCGACGACCTCGGTGTCGGCGTACGGGCGGTCGGTGACGGCCGGTTCGCGGCCGGGGGCGCCGGTGACGAACCGGGCTTCGGAGGGCGGTCCGAATCCCTGGGCGTCGAGGAGTTCACCGGAGGCGGCGAGTTCCTCGTTGAGTTCTCCCATGAAGGCGACCATCGCCGTGATCTCGTCGCCGCTCCACGAGGGGGACGCGGGCGAGGGCCGGCCCGCCATCGCGTCGTAGTCCGCCTGGCTCCCCATGACCGTCACGAAGTACTTCATCCGGGCAGCCAACCACTGCGCGGCCCGCCCGGGGCGCCCCTCCGGCCGCGGTGGGGGCGGGTTCCCCCGGGCGGCGGAGTCAGGAGCCTGCGTGGGGCTCCTGGGCGAGACGTTCCTTCTCTGCCTTCAGCTTCCGCCACACCGTGCCCAGGGCTTCGAGGTCCCGGTCGTCGAGGAGGTCGGTGAAGACCGGCGCGAGGGCCGCGCGGCGGGTGTCGTCGGCCGCCGCGAACACCTTGCGCCCCTCGTCCGTGAGGGAGATCTCGACGGACCGGGCGTCGCGTGCGGAGGGCGTTCGGGAGACTAGGCCGCGGGCCTGGAGGGCGTCCACGACGCGGGAGACCTGGCTGCGGCTGAGCATGGTGCTGTTGCCGAGGACGGAGGCAGGCACCGGCTCGGGGCTGGACGCCAGCCACAGCATGACCTCGAACCAGGACACGGGCAGGCCGTGCGCCTTGGTCAGGGCCCGGTCGACGCGCTCGGTCATGACGGTGCCGGCCCACACGAGGCCGTAGAAGGCGTAGTCCTCGGCGGGCATCTCGGCCTGGGTCAGTTTCTTCGGCATGGCTCGAGTATAGGGAGGGGTTGCGTGTGCACACACACAAATGTATGTTGTGTGTGCACGCACAGAAGAAGAACATCCTGAAAGGTTCGAAATGTCCACCACTGCTCCCTCCTCCCCCGCCGTCCGGACCGTGCTGATCACCGGGACCTCCTCCGGCATCGGCCTGTCCACGGCCGTCGCCGCCGCGCGCGCCGGCTGGCGCACCGTCGCCACGCTGCGCGACCCCGGCCGCGCGGACGCGCTCCGCAAGGCCGCCGCCGACGCGGGCGTCGAGCTCGACATCCGTCGGCTCGACGTCACCGACGAGGCGTCCGTCGCGGCCGCCGTCGCCGGAGTGGTCGCCGACTACGGCCGCCTGGACGCCGTCGTCAACAACGCGGGCGCCGGCCATGTGGGCACCCTGGAGAACGATTCCCTCGCCGACATCCGCAGGGTGATGGAGGTCAACTTCTTCGGTGTGCTGAACGTCAGCAAGGCAGCGCTCCCCCATCTGCGGGCCGCCGGCGGCCGCCTCGTCACCGTGACGAGCGTGGGCGGTGTCGTCGGGCAGCCGTTCAACGAGGCGTACTGCGCAGCCAAGTTCGCCGTCGAGGGCTACATGGAGAGCCTGGCTCCCGTCGCCCGCACGCTGGGCGTGGCCGTGTCGGTGGTCGAGCCGGGCGCCGTGGCCACCGAGTTCGTCAACAACATCGGCATCGACGTCGAGGGCGGCCTGGAGGCCGGCGCCTACACCGGGGCGCTGCGCACGTACGTCGACCGCACCGTCGCGCAGTTCCTGGACGGCACCGCGCAGACGCCCGACGGGGCGGCGGAGTCCGTCCTGGAGGCGCTGACCGCCGCGGAGCCGGCGTTCCGCCTCCAGACCACGGACTGGGCCCGGGAGTTCGTCGGCACCAAGCTGGCCGATGTGGACGGCTCCGCGGTCCGGAACCTCACCTCCGCCTGGGTGGCCTGAGCGGCCCGATCGCCGGGGGCACTGGCCCCCAGGCACCGCGCCTCCCCCGTCCGGGGGAAGCGGTCCCCGCTCACGGGGGAGGTGGCTCGGCCCCGGCCCGCCGCACGATGGGGTCATGAAGCGAACCGACCGTCGACGGCATGGGGCAGCAGCGGCTCGGCCCTGCCGGCCGGTGCTCCGGGGGCGGGTGCCCGATCCTCAGGCGGCGCCGGCAGCGGAAGTCCGTGACTCGGGCGCGGGGTCAGCGTTCGTGTCTGCGGGCGGGGGTGCCGGCGGCGGCCAGCGGCGGGGTCTCCAGGCCCGCCCCGTGGCGCAGGCCCGTCAGGAAGTCGGCGACGGCCTCGGTGGCCGTGGTGGACGGGGTCCAGTCCAGCTGCTCGCGGGCCCGGCCGGCGTCGAGCAGCGGCAGCCGCAGGAAGGCGTCGAGGAGACCGGGGGCCGCGGGTATGAGGCGCATCCGCCAGGCCGCGGCCAGGGCCGCCCGGGCGGCTCCGGCGGGCAGCGGCACCGTGCGGGCGTGCAGCAGCCGGGCCACGGCCGCCATGTCCAGGACCGGATCGGCGACGAGGTTGAACGCGCCGCGCACGGGCCGGAACACGGCCTCCCGGTACGCCTGGGCGGCGTCGTCGGTGTGCAGGGCCTGGAAGCGCAGGCCGGTCACGGCGGGCAGGGCGGGCAGCAGGCCCGGCCGGACCAGCCACCAGGGCAGGAGCGGGCCGGCGAAGATCCGCCGCTGCTCGCTGGCCGCGGCCTCCTTGAACAGGAAGGCCGGCCGCATCCGGACCACCCGCATCTCGGGGTGCGCGGGCTGGAAGCCGTCCAGACAGCGCTCCAGGTACGCCTTCTCGCGGGTGTAGGCGGCGCCCGGCCAGCCGTGGGTCGGCCAGGTCTCGTCGACGGGCCGCCCGTCCGGCGGGCCGGGGGCGTACGCGCCGACGGACGAGGCGTGCACCAGGGTGCGGACCCCCGCGCGGGCGCAGGCCTCGAAGACGCGGATGCCGCCGAGGACGTTGGTCCGCCACGTCTCGACGGGGTCGTGGGTGGGCTGGAACTTCCAGGCCAGGTGGACGACGGCGGCCGCGCCCTCGAAGAGCCCGGTCAGGTCGGAGTGGCCGGGGTCGACGTCCGCGGCCACCCAGCGCACGCCGGGGATGTCGAGGGCGGGGCGGCGCCGTGCGATCCCCACGACGTCGGCGACCCGCAGGTCGGCGGCCAGGGCCCGCACCACGCTGGTGCCGGTGTTGCCGGTGGCTCCCGTCACGACGACCCGCATCACGACCACCCCGCCGAACCGGGCAGCGCACGGGCCCGGGCAGAGCCGCCCACCGGCGCGCCCGCGGTCGTCATCGGAGGCGTCGCGGGGATAGGAGGTGTCAAAGGAGTGGATGGTGAACAAATGGATGCAGACATGCCCCGCGCCTACCCGGGGCGGCCAGGGCAACGCATCGGGGTGACCGGGGGTCGGGCCACGTGTGGAAGCACGGGCTCCGGGTAGCCGCCGGACCGTGAAACCACTACACGAGCGTTCCGTCCGCCTGCCCGACAGCACCCTGCCTCTGCTGCTCCGCGGCTACGCCTGGCTACCCGACCTGCTGCGGGCCGAGGACCGCCCGCTGGTCCGGACGCGCCTGATGGGCCGCCCCGCCGTCGCGCTGCGCGGGCCCGACGCCGTGCCGTTCTTCTACGACGAGGAGAACGTCGTGCGGCGGTCGGCAGTCCCCGGGCCGGTGCTCGACACCCTGTTCGGGCGCGGGGCGGTGCACACCCTGGACGGGGAGGCGCACCGCGTACGCAAGGCGATGTTCACGGCCCTGCTGAAGGACGCGGGCGGGATCGCGGCCCTGACGGACACCGTCGTCGAGGAGTGGCGGGCCGCCACGGCCGCCCACCGGGGCGGGCAGGTGGTGCTCTTCGAGCAGGCCTGCCGGGTCCTGGCCCGCTCGGTGTGCGCCTGGGCGGGGCTGCCGCTCGCCGAGGCGCACGCGCGCCGGATGGCGGCCGACTGCGCCGCCATGGTCGACGGCTTCGCGACGCCCGGCCCCCGCCACCTGCGGGCCAGGCGGGCCCGCGCCCGGCAGGAGCGCAGCCTGGCCGCCCTGGTGGCAGCCGTCCGGCGGGGCGGCCGGCAGGCCGCGCCCGGTTCCGCGCTGGCGGTGGTCGCCGAGCACCGTGGTGCGGACGGGCAGCCGCTGGACGAGCGGACGGCCGCCGTCGAGCTGCTGAACGTCATCCGGCCGACCGTTGCCATCGCCTGGTTCACCGTGTTCGCCGCGCACGCCCTGCACCGGCAGCCGGGCCTCACCCCCGCCCTGCGGGACGACGACTCCGGCGCGCACCGGGTGATGTTCGCGCACGAGGTGCGCCGGTTCTACCCGTTCGCGCCGTTCGTCGGCGGGCGGGCCGCCCGGGACACGCGTTGGCACGGCGAGCCCGTCGCGGCGGGCTGCACCGTCCTGCTCGACGTGTACGGCCGGCACCACGACCCCTCCCTGTGGGGGGACCCGTACGCCTTCCGGCCGGACCGGTTCGCCGGGCCGCATCCCCCGGTGGACCTGATCCTCGCGCAGGGCGGCGGGGACGCGGCGCGCGGGCACCGCTGCCCGGGCGAGGACATCACCGTCAGCGTGCTCGCGGCGCTCTCCGGGGAACTGGCCCGCTGCCGGCTGGACGTGCCCGGACAGGACCTGTCGATCCCGCTGTCGCGGATCCCGACGCTCCCCCGCAGCGGCTTCACCGCCCGGATCACCCTGCCCTCGGACCCGCCCGTCGGGGCGGCGCCCGCCCGCTGACGTTTGCCGCCGCCCCGGCCGGTGAAGACGCCGGGGCGACCGCAGGAGGTGGCCGAGGTGGCGCAGCGATCACAGACGGGTACGCAGGACGGGGAGGCGTACGACGCCGGCCCCTTCGTCCCCCGCACGGACGACCTCGGCGAACTGGGCCGGGCCGCCGCCGGGTGCCGCGGGTGCCCGCTGTACGCGGCGGCCACGCAGACCGTCTTCGGGAACGGACCCGGGGGCGCGCGGATCGTGCTGGTCGGCGAGCAGCCCGGGGACCGGGAGGACCGGGCCGGGGAGCCGTTCGTCGGGCCGGCGGGGCGCCTGCTGCGCCGTGCGCTGGAGGAAGCGGGGCTCGACGTGTCGGAGGTCTACCTCACGAACGCGGTGAAGCACTTCAAGTTCACGGTGCCGGAGGGTGGGAAGCGGCGCATCCACAAGACCCCCGACCTGCGCGAGATGACCGCCTGCCGCCCCTGGCTCACGGCCGAGCTGGCCGCAATCCGCCCCCGGCTGGTCGTGGCCCTCGGCGCCACGGCCGGCCGCGCCCTGCTCGGCGGCCCGTTCCGCGTCGGCGACCACCGCGGCGTTCCGCAGCCCTTCCCCACCCGCGACGGGCGCGCGGCCGGCCGGCCCGCCGTCCTTGCCGACGCCCGGTTCCTCGCCACCGTGCACCCCTCGTCCGTCCTCCGGGCCCCGGACCGCGACGCCGCCTACCGCGGGCTGGTGGCAGACCTGCGCGCGGCGGCCTCGGCCCTCCGGGACTGAACTCGGGGCGCCGGACGGCCGGCCGCTCCGGTCAGGGCCGCGGACGGGGGCGGAGGCGGAGGCGGAGGCGGGCTTCGACGTGGCCGGCCACCGCGCGGCATTCGAAGGACGGCTGCGGCGACATCGCCGGGCCGCGGAGGTTCCGGCCGTCCGACAGGCGGAAGACGCTGCCGTGCCAGGGGCAGCGTACGCGGCCGTCGTCGATGTCGCCCTCCGCGAGCGGGCCCGCCATGTGCGAGCAGCGGCCCGCGGGAGCGTGGACCTCGCCCCCGGCCTCCCGGACGACCAGTGGTTCCACCCCGGCCGGTTCCCCGCCGTACGGCCCGGCCGGCGGCGAAGTCGGACACCGGGCCCAGGCGGGTCCGCCCGTCCGGGAACCAGGTGGGGTACGGCCTCGGCGTGGTGGGCGCCGGCCGCCCGCCGGTAGGCCGGG
Source organism: Streptomyces sp. WAC05292 (assembly GCF_003949955.1). Taxonomy (NCBI): domain Bacteria; kingdom Bacillati; phylum Actinomycetota; class Actinomycetes; order Kitasatosporales; family Streptomycetaceae; genus Streptomyces; species Streptomyces sp. WAC05292. Next base: position 14,638 of record NZ_RPSE01000054.1, on the reverse strand, counting down.
TGCCCGCCGAGCGCGCCGCCGGGGCCGACGGCCGCCGGCCCGCCACGGAGAGCAGCCGGCCGCGGGCGTCGCGTCCGCGCAGGCGGGCGGCCAGGGAGGCCGCGTGGAGGGACACGGCGGCGATGTTCGACACAGCGTGCACCAGGCCGACGCGGGCCTGCTCCGGCGGCAGCTCCGCCCACTCGGCCCATCCGGCGGCCGCGGCCGCCGGACCGCCGCGAGCCACACGCCGATCAGCAGTTGCGGCTCGCTCCTGCGGCCCGGCGTGCACGCGAGGACGGCCGCGGAGAGCCACGCTCCGACGGGAACCTGGACGAGTAGGGGGTGCAGCGGATCTCCCAGGGGCAGGCCGTGCGGCCTCGGTGGACGGCCGCGGGGTGGGGGGTCGGCTTCTCGTGGCCCGGCGTCTGCCCCGGCCCGCCGAGGTCTCACCCGTGCGGGCATCGGGGCCCGTTTCCGGTCGGAGGATCCGGGCAGCCGCACCGTGAGGCACACAGGTACGCGCGCGCGTCCGCCGGGCCGGGCTGATTTCGGCGCGGCCGGGCGGGGCGCGCCCAGCCCGACAGGAAGGCCCGAGACGATGACCCGAGACACCGGAGGACGCCGGGAGCCGGAGCGCAGTGCCGGCTCGGGGGCGGAGCGGCGCAAGCCGACGCCTCCCTCGCAGGCTCCCGGCGAGGCCGGCGACCGTGAGGAGCGCCGGCGCGCCGACGAGGCCGTGCGCGGCGGGAGCGGCAAGGGCGGTGAGGGCGGCGGCGGACGCGAGCGCCCCGCCGACGTTCCGGCCACTCCCCCGCCGGTGGAGCCGCCGGACTGAGCGGCCGACCGTACCGGCACGACGAGCACGGCGAACCCGTCCCGGCCCGACCGCACGCGACCGGAGAGAAGGCGATGACCCTCCAACTGGAACAGTCCCTCGACCCCGGGCACGACGCGGCTGCCGCGGCCAGTGCCCGGAGCGCCACGGTGGGGTTCCTCCAGGACGCAGCGCGGGCGGGCCGGCCGGTCGCCCCGGCGACGGCGGACATCGTGCTGCTGGTGGTCAGCGAGCTCGTCACCAACGCCGTGCGGCACACGGCGGGGCCGTGCACCCTGCACCTGGCCCGGTACGAGGCGGGAGTCGGCATCGGCGTCAGCGACACCAGCCCGGACCCGCCCGTGCGCCGGCCTCCGCATGTGGACGGGGCGGGCGGCTGGGGCTGGATCCTGGTCAACCACCTCGCCGAGGAGCTGTCGGTACGGCCCACGCCGGAGGGCGGCAAGACGGTCCACGCGTACATCGCGGACCGGACCTGAGGAACGGAAGAGGAACGAGGACGACGTGAACAAGGCCAAGCTCGCCTACCGGCCCGTCGGCATGGCGCTGGGCGCCACGGGAGGGCTCCTCGCGGGGCTGCTGTTCAAGCAGGTGTGGAAGCTCATGGGCCGCCAGGGAGACGCTCCCGACGCGATGGACGAGGACCGCGCCTGGTCGGAGATCCTGATCGCCGCGGCCTTGCAGGGTGCGGTGTTCGCCGCGGTCAAGGCCGCCGTGGACCGGGCAGGCGCCACGGGAGTGCGCCGCCTGACGGGCCGCTGGCCCGCCTGAGGAATACACGCCCCGGGCGACACGGGCGGCACCGCACCGCACCGGATCGTACGACGCCCCCGGCTTGGAAGCCGGGGGCGTCGGGCGCGTCGCGCCGGACCGCAGGAGTGCCGCCCTCAGTCGTGGCCGGGCCCCGGGCCGCGCGCCGTCCGGCGCTGGGCCTGCGGGCTGGGGCCGATCGCGTCGCCCGCCTCGCCGTCGCGGGCGTCGTCGCCCGTGGCGCCCCGTTCTCCGCGGGCGCGTTCGCGGCCCGTTCCCGAGGCCTGCGCCCGGTGGCTGCCGGGCCTTCTGCGCCGGTCCTGCGGGGTGTCGTCGTCGAGCGGGGCGCCGCCGGCGCCGCCCTGGTCCATGTCGTCCATCGCGCACGGCTCCTTTCGGGTTGCCTACAGTTCGCGGAGGGCGGGCAGGAGTTCCGCCTCGGCCCACTGGAGGAAGGGCTTCTGGTGGGCGCCGCCGATCTGGACGAGCGCGACCTCCGTGAAGCCGAGTTCGGCGTACGGGCGCACGGCCGCGACGAAGTCCTCCACGTCCGCACCGCAGGGGATCGACCTGCCGACGTCCTCGGGACTCACCGCCGCGGTGGCCTCGGCGAAGGCGGCGGGGCCGCGCAGCTCGGCATTGACCTGCCAGCCGCCGACCGACCAGCGGAACTGCTCGTGGGCGCGGGCAAGGGCGGCGTCCCGGTCGGGGTCGTAGCAGACGGGGACCTGCCCCACGCGCGGTTTGCCGGCCCCGCCGTTGCGGTCGAAGTCCTCCAGCAGCCGGCGCTCGGGCTCGATCGCGATGAGCAGGTCGGCGTGGCGGCCGGCGACGGCGCAGGAGCGGGGACCGGAGGCCGCGATGCCGATCTCCGGTGGCCGGTCCGGGAGGTCGAAGAGCCGCGCACTGTCGATGCGGAAGTGCCGGCCGTCGTGGTCGACCGTTTCGCCCGCGAGGAGGCGGCGAATGACGACGGCGGCCTCCTCCAGGCGTTCCAGCCGCTCCCGCGGGGCCGGCCATCCGCGGCCGGTGACGTGCTCGTTGAGGTTCTCGCCGGAGCCCAGGCCGAGCCGGAAGCGGCCCTGTGAGAGCAGCTGCACCGTGGCGGCCTTCTGGGCGACGACCGCCGGGTGGTAGCGGTAGGTCGGGCAGGTCACGTACGTCATGAGCGGAATCCGCTCGGTGGCCTGCGCGGCCGCGCCGAGCACGCTCCAGGCGTACGGAGAGTGGCCCTGCTCTTCGAGCCAGGGGAAGTAGTGGTCGGAGATGACGGAGAAGTCGAAGCCCGCGGCCTCGGCGGCCACGACGTCGTCGACGAGCGCACGCGGCCCGGCCTGCTCGGTCATCATCGTGTATCCGATGCGCACCATGCCGGGCGTCTCACCCGTCCCCCCGGCTTCAAACCAGGCCGGGTCCGGGGCCGGCCCCGGGCACCCGCGGCGGGGTGCCCGCTCGTCCGGTCGGAGCAGCCGGACGGGCGGTCCGGACGCCGAGGATCTTGGATGGCTGCATGGCGCCCACCTCGGCCGCGGACCCACAGCTGCGGCAGATCCTGGCCGGCCGCGGGTACCTGCGGCTGCTGCTCCTCGCCGCGCTGCTCGGCGTGCCGGTGGCGTTCGTGTCCTTCTTCTTCGTCAGCGCGCAGCTCGCACTGCAGGATTTCATGTGGGAGGACTGGCCCGAGGACCTCGGCTTCGACAGGCCGCCGTGGTGGTGGCCGCTACCGTGGCTGCTGCTGGCCGGGCTGATCCTGGCGCCGGTCGTCACCCGGATGCCGGGCGGAGGCGGGCATGTGCCCGCGCACGGCCTCGGCGGACCTCCGGTCGGACCGAAGGCGCTGCCCGGTGTGGTGGTGGCGGCGCTGCTGACGCTGCCGCTGGGCGTGGTCCTCGGGCCCGAGGCGCCGCTCATGGCCCTCGGCTCGGGCCTCGCGCTGCTCGCGGCGCAGCTGACCCGGAAGCCCCTGGACGCGATGCACGGGGCTGTCATCGCCACGGCCGGGCAGACCGCCGCGATCTCCACGATCCTCGGCGGGCCGCTCGTGGCGGCGGTCCTGATCATCGAGGCCGCCGGCCTCGGCGGCACGGGGATGGTCGTCGTGCTGCTGCCCTCCCTGCTCGCGAGCGGGGCCGGGGCGCTGGTGTTCACCGGGTTCGGTGACTGGACGGGGCTGTCCACGGGTGATCTGGCGCTGCCGACCGCACCGCCCCGCTTCACCCCGGACGCCGCCGACTTCCTGTGGGGGATCCCCGCGGCCGCGCTCATCGCGGCGCTGATCGCCGCCGGGATGGCGCTCGGACGGCGCACCGAGAGGTGGATCCGGCCGCGGACGGGGCCGCGCACGGTGCTCTGCGCCGTCGCGGTGGGCGTGTGCGTGGCGGCCTACGCCCTGCTGACGGGCCGCAACCCGGCGGAGGCCGCACTGTCCGGGCAGATCACCCTGGGAGCGCTGGCCGCCGACCCGCACGCCTGGCCCGTCGCGGCGCTGTGTGCGCTGATCCTGTTCAAGGGGCTGGCCTGGGGCCTCAGCCTCGGCGGACTGCGCGGAGGGCCGATCTTCCCGTCGATCCTGGTGGGCGCGGCCGCGGGGGTGGTGTGCTCGGGGCTGCCGGGGCTGGGTACGACGCCCGGGATGGCACTGGGCATCGCGGCGGCCGCCGCGGCGGTCACCGGGCTGCCGCTGACGAGTTCCGTGCTGACGGTGCTGCTGCTGGGGCAGGGCGCCTACCACCAGACCCCGCTCGTGGTGTTCGCGGCGGTGGTGGCCAGCGTCGTCACCCGGCTCCTGCGCCGCCCGAAGGCGACGGCGGAGGGGTCACAGCCCGGAGCGGGTGCGGCGGCCGGGAACGGACCCGCCTCCGCCCACGACTCCGGATCCGGTTCCGATCCAGGTTCCGTTTCTGGTTCCGGTTCCGCTTCCTATCCCGGTTCTGCTTCGGGTTCTGCTCCCGGATCGGGTGCCGGCTCCGGTTCCGGTTCCGGGACCCCACCGGAATCCGGGCCCCGTGCGGGAAGGGATCCCGCGCCGTGAGTCGGCGTCGTGACCGTGCGCCGGCCGGAGCACAGGCTCGCGAGCCGCGGAACCTGCTCCGGGAGGTCCTAGCCCGGCCGGGCCGACTGCCCGAGCTGCTGGCCGGGTTCGCCCTGCGGCACAACGGCCCGCGGGCCGCGCGCAGCGTGGCGCGGCTGCGCGAGGAGATGCCGGAGGCGGACGCCTCCGCGCTGGGGGCGGCGGTGATCGCCCGCGGGACCCGTGCGACGGTGGCCGAGGGGGCGTTCGTCGGCGGACCGTTCCTGGTGTTCATCCCGGTCGCGTTCTGCGCCGCGCTGCTGCGCCAGGCGCGTACCGTCATGGAACTCGCGGCCGTGACCGGCCTGGATCCCACCGCGCCGGAACGGGCCGCGGAGCTGCTGGTGCTGCAGGGGGTCTACCCGGACGCGCAGTCGGCGGCGCGGGCGCTCGCCGAGGACCCGGAGGCCGGAAGCACGCAGTCCGCGGGGCCTGCGCCGCGGAGCAGGTGGACGGTCCTGGTCGGGGTGACGCTGCGCATGGCCCGCCTCCTCGGCCTGCTGACCACCGGCGAGGAGAGCCGGGGAAGCCGCCTGCGGGCCTGGGCCGTCCGGATCGGCCAGTGGGCGCTCCTGCTGGCCGTCCTCGCGGTCGGCATGGTGGTGCCGCTGGCCTGGATGCCGTACATGGCGGTGTCGTACCGGAAGGCCACCCGTCGGCTGCTGGCGCGGGCCGCCGACTCCTACCTCCTGCACGTGCCGCCCCCGGAGCGGCGGCGCGGCGCGGCCGGGCTGGATCCCGGGGCGCTCGCCGCTGTGGTGCGCGTGCTGTCGTCGGTCCTGGTGCCGGCGGGCGTGGTGCTGCTGGTCCTCCTCGCGGACCTGCGGACGGCGGGCGGCCGCTGGCCCGCGCTGCTGGTCGGCCTGGCCGCCGCCTCCGCCGCCGTGGGGGCGTGGTGGCACCTGCGCCGTCGGCGCCGGGCGGGGCGGGAGGACGCGGCCGCGGCGGGGCGCTGAGAACGACGCGGTCCCGGCCCGCGCGGCGTTGCGCGCGGGCCGGGACCGGGGTGCGGGTCGCCGAGCGTCCGTCAGAAGGTGTTCTTCGTGGCGCTGGAGACCACGCACTCCTTGTACTCGCTGCCGTTGCCCTTGCCGAGGTAGGTGGTGGTGGCCTCGGTCGTCTGCGACGCGCCGGCCTTGACCTTCAGGCCGGTGACGGTGGCGACGGCGGGGCTCGCGGTCGCGTCGCCGCGCCACTTCACGATGAAGCCGTACGTGGCGTCCAGCGAGCCGCTGTTGGTGACGGTGATGCGGGCGACCAGCTTCTTGCCGGAGGCGTCCATCTTGCACTCGTTGATGCGGATGTCGCGCTCGGCCTTGTCGCCGCTCTTGGCACCGCCGGAGACGGAGCCGGAGGAGCTGGTGCTGCTGCTGTCGCTGCCGTCGCTGCCGCTGGTGGTGCCGCTGCTGCTGCTTCCGCCGGAGCTGCTGCCGCCCGAGCTGCTGGAGCCGGACGAGCTGTGGCCTCCGCCGCAGCTGCCGCCGTGGGAGCCGCGGGCGCCGGTGAGAGCGAAGACGACGATGCCGAATACGGCTACGGCGCGGGCATGGCGAAGCTTCACGTTCAACCCCCGTTGAAGTGTCGGTGCATGGGAAAGAAGGCCCGCCTTTGACGAGCACACGTCACCCTAGCAGCGGCCGGGGACAGTCCGCGCACCAGGCGGAATTCCCGCGTCCGCTCTGGCCGGCCGCCGCGGTGCCCGCTCCCCGCGCCTCGGGGTCCCGGTGTCCGCGGCGGGCCCTATCATGACCCCGCCGCAGCCCGGGGGCCTCCCCGGCGCTCCCGGCGGCGTCCGCCGGCGCATCCCGGCGGGACGACGACACCCACACCACCGGTCCGGGAACCGGACGGGGCTCGTTCGTGTGTTGCAAGAGGGAAACTCCACAGCAGGGGGGACGGAAAGATGAAGGCGTGGGTGGTCCCCGGTTACACGGAGACCAGAGAGCTCGGTTCGGGAGCCAGCGGCCGTGTCGTGCTCGCGGTGCACGACGCGACGGGCACGCCCGTGGCGGTGAAGTACCTCAGCGACCGGCTCCGCCAGGACCCGGCGTTCGTCCAGGGGTTCCGCGCCGAGGCGCGGCTGCTCGGCGGCCTGCACTCGCCGTACGTGGTGGGGCTGTACGAGTACGTGGAGGCGCCCGCCGGCGCCGCCATCGTGATGGAGCTGGTCGACGGCATCGCCCTGCGCGAGCTGCTGCGCGAGTCGGGGCAGACCGGGCCCGAGGCGGCGCTCGTCGTGCTCAAGGGCTCCCTCCTCGGCCTCGCCGCCGCACACCGGGCCGGCGTCGTCCACCGCGACTACAAGCCGGAGAACGTGCTGGTCGCGGCCGACGGCTCCTCGAAGCTCGTCGACTTCGGCATCGCCGCCGACCGGGGCACCGAGGCCGGCGTCGCCGGGACGCCCGCGTACATGGCACCGGAGCAGTGGCAGGGCCGGCCCGCCTCCCCCGCCGCCGACGTGTACGCGGCGACGGCGACCTTCTTCGAGTGCCTGACCGGCCGCAAGCCGTTCGCCGGGGAGAACTTCGCCGAGCTCGCGCTCCAGCACATCGAGGCCCCGGTGCCGGAGTCCGAGGCTCCGGAACCGGTGCGCCCGCTGATCCGCCGCGGCCTGGCCAAGCGACCCGAGGAGCGGCCGGAGGACGCGGAGGCGTTCGTCGCCGAGCTGGAGGACATCGCCTGCGGGGCGTACGGGCCCGACTGGGAGGAGCGCGGGCAGCGCAAGCTGGCCGCCCTCGCCGCCCTGCTGCCGCTGCTGTTCCCCTCCGCCGGCGGCACGGCCGCGTCCACGACGGCCACCGCGAGCACCTCGCTGTGGGCGCCGGGCCGCCGCGGCTGGCTGGGGGCCGGCGCGGCCCTCGTCCTCGGCCTGCTGCTGGCCGTCCAGCAGGCGGCCGCCACGGACAACACCGGCGGGGCGGCGGCGCTGAGCTCCTTCGCGACGACCAGTGCCGCCCCGCCGACGGGAGGCCCGGCCCCCTCCGGTTCGGCCTCCGGCTCGCCCTCCGCGTCCCCCTCGGACTCGGCCTCCCCCTCGGCTTCCGCCTCGGCCTCGCCGTCCGCGTCGCCGTCCGCCTCCGCCTCGGCCTCCGGACCGGCGCCCGGCCCCGGTACGCCGGCCCCCGGCACGCCCGGCACACCGACGGGCGGGCCCGCGACCGCACCGCCGACCACCCCGCCGCCCTCCCCGGCCGTGAAGGTGCGCTCGGTCTCCGTGACCTCCTTCGGGCAGACCGGCTTCACCACCGGCCAGGTGGCGCTCGCCGTCAGCGCCACCGGTCCGGCGACCGTCCGCCTGGAGTGGTTCAGCAGCGACGGGCGCGGCACCGCCGCCGTGTCCGAGGGGTCCATGACCTTCCCCGCCTCCACGGCGGGCACCCCGCGAACGCTCTCCTTCAAGGGCACCGGCTGCTACTGGAGCGTCCGCGCGACCACCACGCCCGCCGCCGCCTCCGGCGCCGCGGTCCAGCAGATCCTGACGAGACGGTGCGAGATCCGATGAGCGACGACGACTACAGCGCCACCGCCCTCGGCAGCCACTGGATCAGCGGCACGCCGGCCGAGGGCCCCACCCTCGTCGCGCCCGACCGGGTCGACGGCTCCGTGCTCCGCTTCGGGCCCGGCGTCACCGCGGCCGCCCTCGCCCCGTTCCCCGTGCCGGTGCCCGCCGCCCCCGCCAGCCGGGGCGGCGGCCTGCGCCGGTACGCGCTCGCCGCGGCCATCCTGGCCGCCGTCCTCCTGTACCTGGGCTGGCAGCGCCTCGTCCCCGGCATCGAGGTCCGCGACGTGGCCGTCTCCACCGACCCGGCCGGGCCGGCCTGCGGCGGCACCGCCGACATCGTGGCCGACGTGCGCACCAACGGCAGGGCCGGCACCCTCGCCTACCGGTGGATCCGCAGCGACGGCACCCGCTCCGAGGAGCTGACCGAGCGGCTGGTGAAGGGCCAGGAGGCGGCGAAGCTCCACCTGCTGTGGACCTTCCACGGCACGGGCGACTACCCGGCCACCGCCCGCCTGGAACTCCGCTCCCCGGACCGCCGCACCGCGGAGGTCGCCTTCACCTACCGATGCGCACCGTAGGCCGGGGGCGGCCGGCGCACCCCCGGGGCGGCGGGTCTCCCGGCGGTCACGCCCCGCGCTGCGGCGGTCACCGGGTCCCGGCCGGACGTGCGGGGACCACGGTGGTGCTCTAGCGTCGGTAGGTGCGGGGTGCTCTTTCTGTCGGCCCGTCAAGGGCGGCTCCCCGCCCGCGGTCCGCCGCTCCCGCGGATCGCGTGTCCGCCCGATAGAGCAGGTGCATCCCTATGCGTCCGTCCCCTCGCGTCCCCGGCGTCCTCGCGGGTCTCGTCCTCGCCGCCGGCAGCGTACTCTTCGCCGCCCCGCAGGCCTCCGCCACCGGGGTGCAGGACTGCCAGGAGTACGTCGCCTCGCACGGCAAGCCGGCTTCCGCCGCCGTGGCCCAGGCGTGCTACGAGGGTTCCATCGGCAACCAGACCAGCTGCGTCGCGAGCCTGGAGCAGGCCGGCGTCACAGCCGACGTCGCGGGCAGCGCCTGCCGCGCCTCCCGCTGACAGCCCGCCGCGCGGCCGGACGGGTCAGTGGTCCAGCAGCATGCGCAGCAGGTGCGGGTGGTGGGCGCGGACGGCTTCCGCGAGGCGCTCGCGCAGGCGGCGTTCGCGCAGGCCCGCGCGGTCGAGGTGGAGGAGCGTGCTGCCGGGCAGGACGGCGCCGTCCCTGCGCAGGGCGTCGGCCAGCAGCCGGGTCACCGGCTCCCGGATGGGGGCGTCGTCGGGCAGCAGCACGAGCGCGCGGCCGACGCGCCGGTACAGGTCGGCCAGTTCGTCGACGGGCAGCCCGGTGCTGCCGCCTATCAGCAGGCGCAGCAGGTCGTGGGCGAGGGAGGTCGCCGGCCCGCCCTCGCGGGAGGACGTGAACAGGGTGACGGACGGGCCCAGCAGCTCCATGACGGGGTCGACGGCGTGCCGCACCAGCAGGTCGGTCGTGCCGCCCGTGACGTCCATCTTGTGCCACACGTCGTCCCAGTAGGTGCGCGACCACAGGACCGTGTCGCGCTGCGGCCGGCGGTACAGCCAGTGCATGTCCAGCGGCTCGGGCGCCCGATGCGGCTCCTCCCGCAGGCGGATCTCCAGGCTCCGGCCGCTGTCCGTCCAGCCGCGGTGGACGGAGACGGACAGCACGAAGTCCGTCCACTGCTGCTCGTTGAAGGACGACCGCCACAGCAGGACGCTGCGGTGCCACGCCGAGGCGGGGTCGGAGGCGTCGGGGAACAGGCGGTCGGCGGTGGTGCGCCCGGACAGTAAGAGCAGCATCAGGACCAGGTTGGCGCCGTAGGTGCCGTGCCGGGAGGAGGTGCGGTTCGGGGCGGGCCGGTAGGCGGGGTGGGGGTCGTCCGTGCGGGTGCCGTGCTGGTGGAAGACCCGTACGAGCAGCCGCCCCAGCCGCTCGCGTTCGCCCTCGGGGATGCGCCGGGCCATCGACCCGCCGAAGCGCAGGATCTGCCGGGAGGACAGCGGGGCGTGGGAGAGCAGGGCGTACGCCAGGTCGTCGTCGATGCGGCTGGCTCCCGCGGAGAGCGCCGGCCGGTCCGCGAGCAGGCTGGTGAGGACGTGCAGGGCGAGCCGTACGACGAGGTACTCGCCGAAGGTGGCGTGCAGGAACTCGTACGTGGAGAGCATGCGCCCGTCGCGGAGGGACTGGGCGCGCTGGACGAAGAAGAACCGGCCGAGTGCCACCTCCGCCGCCCCGAGGGGGGCCCGGAACCCGGCGGTCTCGGCGGCCGGGCGGCCGAGCAACGCTGTCAGGTCCGCATCGAGCTCGGCGGCCGACACCCACTGCCGGCGCCGGTTGAGCTGGGCGAACGCGACGAGGGACAGCCGCTGGAGCTCCCGTTCGGCGAGCTCGGCCAAGCCCTCCTCGGGGAGGGCGTCCCCGGCCGTCTTGTCGACCTCGCGCCGGGCGAAGGAGGTGAGCAGCTCCTCGTACAGCTCGGCCTCGTCGAGCGGGTCGCCGCCGTCGGCGCCGGTGCCGCGCGGCCTGTCGGCGCTGCGCGGCAGGGCGTTGTCGGCGGCGTCGTACAGGGCCAGCATGGTCAGCAGCAGGGGCTGTCCGGCGAGCGGGGCGTGGCGGGCGACGGCGTCCCAGGGAAGCGGCCGGAGCCCGCGGGCGGCGAGCCCGGCGGCGTTGGCCCCGTTCCAGAGGTCCAGCCAGCGGCGTATCTGGGCGGCGCGGAACGGCTCCAGGCGGAGGGCCACGAGCCCTTCCGGGTAGCGGGTGCGGTCGGCGACGGCGGTGCGGCTGGTGACGACGGCGCGCAGCGGGCGGCCCTGGTCGGCCTCGCGCTGCTGGAAGCGGGCGACCCGGACGAGGAAGTCGCTGTGGTGGACGCCGGTCGTCTGCAGGAGTTCGTCGAACCCGTCGAGGAGCAGGACGGGTACCGCGCCGCCCGCGGAGCGCACCAGGTCGGGCCAGGCGACCCGCTCGCCGGTGGCGGCGCGTACCGCCTGCTCCAGCTGTTCCTGCAGGTCGTCCTCGGCGCGTACGTCGCGCAGCGGGACCCGGACGGGCAGGAAGCCGGCGGAGGGGAGGCGGGCGGCGAGGACGCGGGTGAGGACGGACTTGCCGGCGCCGGGCTGGCCGAGGACGAGCAGCGGCGCGTGCGCCCCGCCCGGATCGGTGAGGGCTCCGGCGAGGTAGCCCGTCAGGTCGCGGCGGACGGGCACCTCCTCCCACCAGGCTTCGGTGGCGGGGCCTCCGGTGCCGTCGGCGGCGCGGACCCGGAAGTCGGGGTCGAGGTACATGTCCCGCAAGGCGGGGACGCGGATGCCGTCGGGCGCGGTGGAGGCGTCGAGGACCGGGCGGGCCAGCACGGCTTCGGCGGCGCGGGCGAGCGAGGCGGCCACGTCGGCCGGCGGGCGCATCCCGCGGGCGGCACCGGAGAGCAGCTCCTCGATGCCGGCGAGGGCCAGGCGGATCCGGTCCCGGGTTGCCTGGTGCTCCACCTGGGCCGTCCAGAAGCCGAACTCGGGCGCCTCCTGGGCGAGTCGGGCGTAGAGGTCCTCGTACCGGGCGACGGCGCGGGGGGCGAGGTCCGCGCCGAGGGCGCGCACCGCGGCGGAGCGTGCGGACGGGGTGAGGGCGCTCCACAGGTGCAGGCCTTCGGCGAAGGAGAGGAAGCGGTCCGACAGCGCGCCGTACCAGCGCAGCAGCTCGGCGGCGACGTCCTCGGAGGGGCGGTGGGGTGCGGGGCGGGGTGCGTCGACGGCTGCCAGGGTGTGGGCGAAGGCCGCTCCGCGGGCGTTGCGCTCGGGTGCGCCGGCGAGGGCGAGCTGTTCGCCGCGGGTCAGTTCGAGGTCGTCGACACGGAAGGGCAGCTCGGATGCGTCCAGCGCCTCGAACCAGGCGACGACGACGATCACGGTGTGGGCGGCGTGCAGGAGTCGGGTGCGTTCGGCCCGGCCCTGCGCGTGTCCCAGGCGGCGTCCGAGGCCGTGTACGGCGTCGCGGCCGAGGGCGACGATGCTGCCGCGGGCGTCGGCGATCCGCAGCAGGCCGTCGCCGATGCCGCCGGTGGCGGCGCCGAGGGCGCCGCCGAGGGCGCGGTCGAGTGCGGCGACCGCGGGCGGGTCGCCGCCGAGCAGCACCAGCGCGTCCGACAACGACAGCAGCCTGCGCCCGCCCACTACCGCCCCACCTTCACCCTCGCCCGGTCCGGTTCCGCCGCGTCCTGCGGGGGCCGCCTCGCAGGGATCCGGCGCGGAGGCCTCCGGGCCCACTCTCGCACGGGCGGGCCGGGGGCGTCCGCCGTTTCGGTGCAGTACGCACGCGGTGGTGCGGGGCCCGGGGCCTCCTCGGGTGCCGGACGGCGGGTGGTGTACGAATGGCCTGTGAAGGAACAGAGCCCCTCCCCGACCGTCCGCGTGTTCATAGCCCTGGCCCCGCCCGACGACGCGAAGCAGGAGCTGGAGCGGGAGCTGGCGCCCGCGTACGCGGGCTACCCGCGCATGCGGTGGAACCGGATCGAGGACTGGCACATCACCCTGGCGTTCCTCGGCGAACTGCCGGCGGCGGTGGTTCCGGCGCTGCACGCGCCGCTGGCCGGGCTGGCGGCGGCGCGCGAGCCGCTGCGGCTGGCCCTGCACGGCGGCGGGCACTTCGACGAGCGGGTGCTGTGGAGCGGGATCGCCGGGGACGTGGAGGGGCTGCACCTGCTGGCCGCCGACGTCCGGGCCGTGGTCAAGGAGTGCGGGATCGCCTTCGAGGACCGGCCGCTGCGGCCGCACCTGACGCTGGCCCGCGCCCGCCGCGACGACCCGACCAGCGTGGTGGGCGCCGCGGCGGGCCTGGCCGGGTTCGCCGGCCGGACGTGGCCGGCCGCGCGGCTGCACCTGGTGGGCAGCAACTTCGGGCGCGGCCCGGGCCCGATCCGCTATCGGGACATCGAGTCGTGGGGGTTCGGCGGCGGATCGTGACGGCTGCGCCGCGGCCCGCCGCCGGCCCGATGCGCGTGCGGGGTCAGTCCCCGGCCGAGGGGGCGGTGCGGGCGAAGTGGCGGGAGGTCGGGACGAGGGCGGCCGCGGCCGGTACGAGGAAGCAGGCCGCGGCGCACACCGCGAGGACGGGCGCGGGCCCGAACGCGCCGATGGCGGGGGCTATGAGGGCCAGGCCGACGGGTGCGAGGCCGTAGGAGACCAGGAAGTCCAGTGAGGAGACCCGGGCGAGCTTGTCCGGGGCGACCTCCCGCTGGGTGGCCGTGAACCACGGCACGTTGAACAGTTCGATGCCGATCCCGGCGACGGCGTACGCGGCGACGATGACGAGCGGGTGCACCGGCAGCACCAGGCTGAGCGGGGCCACGCCGTACGCGGCGAGCCCGGCGAGGGCCGCCCAGCCCTGGGAGCGCGGCCGCAGGCGGGCGATGACGAGGGCCCCCGCGAGCGCGCCGAGGGTGTACGCGGTCATGGCGGCGGCCAGGATCCACTCCGTGCCGTAGCGGTCGCGGCTGATCAGGGGCAGGGCGACGCTGGTGGCGGAGTAGCCGAGGGCGACGACGGCGACGAGGGCGCCCAGGCCGGCGAGGAACCAGGGATGGCGGCGCGCCTCGCGCAGGCCGTCGAGGAACTCGGCGTGGAAGCCGGCGCGGGGGGTGGGCCGGGCGGCCGGCCCGGCGGCCGCACCGGCATGGGCGTCCGCGGCCGAGACGGGGGCCGCGGCTGCGGCACCCCGGCCCGGGACCAGTGCGGCCGCCAGCCACAGGACGCCGATGCCGAGCAGCAGCGTCGCGGTGTCGAGCCAGGCGGCGAGCAAAGCGGTCAGGGCGGGGCCGGCGAGGGTGGAGCTGCGGACTGCCAGCGTCATGGCGGCGTTGGCCTGTTGGCGCCGGGCGGGGTCGACGGTTTCGGCGGTGAGGGCCTGGAATGCGGGCCGGCAGGCCCCCTGGCCGGCTCCGGCGAGGGCCGCGGCCGCGGTCATGAGGGCGAGGGAGCGGCCGAGTCCGGCGGCGAGGAGCGGCGCGGCGGCGGCCGCCGCGAGGCCGGACCAGAGGACGACGGCGCGCCGGGAGTGCCGGTCGGCGAGGACGCCGCCGACGGCGACGGCGAGGAGGAAGCCGACGGTCCGGGCGGCGAGGACGATGCCGAGGCCGGCCGCGCTCAGGTCGCGGTGCAGCACGGCGAGCCCGAGGACGAAGGGCAGGGCCCAGGTCGCGAGCCCGGAGGCGGTGGTGCCGGCCCACAGGCGCAGGAAGGCGGGGTCGCGGAGGACCGAACGGGCCTGTGGGGCCGCGGAGTCGGCGGTGGTCGGCGCAGGTGTGGACGCCACGGGTGGGTGCTCCTTGGGTTCGTGGGCGGCGGTGGGGAGGACCGCCCCCGGAATCGTTAATGGAAATGATTACCATTACAGTACCCTTCGAACGCGGCACCCCTCCCCGGCGGTGCCGACCACATCCGTGCCCGCTTCCCGAACGGAATCCCCATGCGCCACCC
>NZ_RPSE01000549.1:0-3199 GCF_003949955.1 Streptomyces sp. WAC05292 | reverse complement strand
CGTCCACCCCTTCCGCCCCGTCCGCCGCCGCCCCGGCGCAGCTCGATGTCGCCTCCGAGCTGCTGGCGCTGCTCCGCGACCACACCACCGAACCGCGCCCCGACGTACAGCTGGAGGCGCTGACCCTGGCCGTGGCCGCCGACCTGCCCGTCCTGCTGTGGGGCGAACCGGGCATCGGCAAGACCGCGGCCCTCACCCAGCTCGCCGAGAACCTGGACCTCCCGCTGACCACGGTGATCGCGAGCGTGCACGAGCCGTCGGACTTCTCGGGGCTGCCCGTCATCGGCGACGACCCGGCCGTGCAGGGCGTGCCGATGGCACCGCCGGACTGGGCCGTCCGCCTGGTGCGGGCCGGCCGCGGACTGCTGTTCCTGGACGAGCTGTCGACCGCGCCGCCGGCCGTGCAGGCCGCCTTGCTCCGCCTCGTACTGGAACGGCGGATCGGCTCCCTCCGGCTGCCGGACGGCGTGCGCATCGTGGCCGCGGCGAACCCGCGTGCGTCGGCGGCCGACGGCTGGGAGCTGAGCCCCCCGCTGGCCAACCGGTTCGTCCACCTGCACTGGGTGCACGACCACGACGTGGTCGTGCGGGGCCTCGGCGGGACGTGGCCGCGGGCGACGCTGCCGCGGCTGGACCCCGCACGGCTCGCGGACGCCGTGGACCTCGCCCGCCGGGCGGTGTGCGGGCTGCTGGCCGGACGGCCCGCGCTCGTGCACCGGCTGCCGAGCGGCGAGACGCGCCGCGGCGGGGCATGGCCGTCCCCGCGGAGCTGGGAGATGACGATGCGCCTGGTCGCGTTCGCCACCGCGGCCGGATCCTCCCGGGACGTCCTGTCCCTCCTGGTGCGGGGCGCGGTCGGCGACGGGCCGGGGCTGGAGCTGCTGGCGAGCCTGGACAGGATGGACCTGCCGGACCCCGAGGATCTGCTGTCGGACCCCGAGGCGGCCCTCCTGCCCGAGCGGGGTGACCTGCGCCAGGCCGTGCTCGATTCCGTCGTCGCGGCCGTGCGCAGCCACCCGGGGAAGTCCCGCTGGGACGCCGCCTGGACGATCCTGGTGCGGGCGGTCGAATCCGGGGCCCCCGACCTGGTGGTGGTTCCCGCGACGACGCTCGCCTCGCTGCGCCGCGACGCGTGGGACGTCCCCGCGGCGATCGAGGAACTCGCCGGGGTGGTGGGCCTTTCGCGCCGCGCCGACCGGGCGGCGGCGCGGACCGCGCTCGGCGCGAGGGCAGCCCGATGACGCGCACGCCGGGCACCACCGGCACCGCGGACACCGCACCGGGAACGGGCCTGGACCTGGACCTGGACCTGGACCTGGACAAGCTGTACGCCGCCCGGCTGCAGGCGGCGCGGGCCCGGCCGTACCTCGCGACGGCCCTGTACGCCCTGCACGCGGTCGCGACGTGGCAGGTGCCGACGATGGCCGTCGACCGGCACTGGCGGTGCTACGTCTCCCCCGGCTTCGTGGACCGCACGCCGGTGGAGGAACTCGCCGCCGTGTGGGTGCACGAGGTGTCGCACCTGCTGCGGGACCACCACGGGCGCAGCGACCGCGTGGCGCGGCAGCAGGGCCTCACCGGCCGGGCCGAGCGGCTTCGGATGAACATCGCGGCCGACTGCGAGATCAACGACGACGCGTTCGGCGACGGGCTGGTCACGCCGGAGGGCGCCGTCCTGCCGGAGACGCTGCAGTTGCCGGAGGGGCAGCTGATGGAGGACTACCTCCGGCAGTTCCGGCTCGGACCGCAATCCGGGCACCTGTCCTGGCTGGACTGCGGCAGCGGCGCCGACGGGCTGGACCGGGAGTGGGACCTCGGCCCGGACGGGGCGCACGGGCTCAGTGCGCAGGAACGCGACGCGGTCCGGTTCCGTGTGGCGCAGGGCATCAAGGGCCGGCCGGGCAACGCCCCTCGGCAGTGGCAGCGGTGGGCCGAGGAGGCGTTTCATCCGCCGCAGCCCTGGCGGGACCTGCTGGGGGCGGCGATCCGCTCGGCCGTCTCCGGCTCGGGCGCCGGCGAGGACTACAGCTACGGCCGCCCCTCGCGGCGGTCGTCCGCCCTGCGGGGCACGGTCCTGCCCAGCCTCCGGCGCCGGCCGCCGCAGGTCGCCGTCGTCGTCGACACGTCGGGCTCGGTGAGCGACGCCGAACTCGGCAGTGCGCTCCTCGAAGTCGCCGCGATCTGCCGGGCCGTGGGCGGCCGCCGGGACCTGGTGACCGTACTGACCTGCGACGCCGCGGCCCGGGTCGTGGGGCCGCTGTGCCGGGCCGAGGGGATCCCGCTGGTCGGCGGCGGGGGCACCGACCTCCGCCGGGGCTTCGCGCGGGCGCTGCGGTCCCGCCCGCGGCCCGACGTGGTCGTGGCCCTCACCGACGGCCAGACCCCCTGGCCGTCGGACCCCCCGCCGTGCCGGACGGTGGTGGGCCTCTTCCCCCGTCCGGAGCCGCCCGGCAGCCCGTACGAGGACGACCCCGACCACCGCCCGGACGAGCCGCCGCAGTGGGCGCGCGTGGTCGCCCTCGGCTGACGAGGGCCGAGGGCCGGGGGCCGGCGACCCTGGTGGCCCACGGGGCGGGGTCGGTGCACAGGATCCGGGAGCGGTCCTCCGGCCGGAGGTTGAACGGGCCGGAGGCCATCTCGGACAGGTCGAACAGGGCTTCGGCGTCGCCGAGCCGGCCCGTACGCGGATGTCCGGACGGCGGGACGATGCGCACGGACCGACAGCCGTTCCTCCTTGGCCGAGGGGAAGCAGCGGTGGGACGGCAGCAGCCCGCCGGGCACCGGAGGGTCGCCGACCCGCCGGGCGGGCCCCGCCCGGCGCAGCCGCCGCCGGCCGGGGCCGGGATGCCGGACGCGGCCCAGGCCTCCCCGGGGTGGCGGTGCCCACGGCATCGAGGCCGATGCCGCACGCGCCGTACGCCACCTGCCCCGGCCCCTGCTCGTACCTGCGCCCGGCCCCCACACCGCGCCGGGCATCGCCGGGGCATGCGCCCGGTCGGGCCGTCGCCGCGCGGCTCCGGCAGCCGGGCGGCGGCCTCGGGCGGCGCGGGCGGCCGCGGGCGGGACAGCGGGTCCGGTTCCCCGGTCGACCGCCCATCGCCCCACCTGCGGGACTCCGGCCTCGCCGCGCAGGGAGTGCGCGCCCCGGTCGGCGGAACGGGGGACGGTTCGCGCGGCCGGGGGTGATGCGGGGCGTGTC
>NZ_RPSE01000548.1:0-3201 GCF_003949955.1 Streptomyces sp. WAC05292 | reverse complement strand
TCAGCCGCCGACAAACGACGCCCACGTAGCGATCTGGCGCGCCTCCGGCCCCTGACGGCGGCCGGCCGCCGTCAGGGGCCGGAGGCGCGCCAGATCGCTACGTGGGCGTCGTTTGTCGGCGGCTGATCGCCTCGGGCGGGAAGAGGCGGGGGTCAGCGGAAGAGGTTGCGCCAGAAGTTGGCGCGCACGTCGCGGATCCAGCACGTCCTGTTGCAGTGCGGTGCGCGGTACCAGCGGTGGACGACCGGGCGGCCACAGAACTGGCACGGCGCCGTGCGCACCTTCTTCTCCCCCATGCGGGGACTGTAGCGGTCAGGAGCCGTTCTCGTACCGGCCCACCCGGTCCGAGACGTGCTGGAGGAGAGGGCCGAGGCGGTCGACGAGGGCCTGGTAGTCGCGGGTGGCGCCGTCGGACCACTGGCCGAGGCCGACGACCATCGAACGGCCCTGGCCGGTGAAGGACTGCACCATGCCGCTGTCCGGAGGGAGGGTCTTCAGGCCCGACCCGGGCGGCGGCGCCTGGGCGCCGACCTGGTAGTCGGCCGGGTTGCCGCCGAGTCGCATGACCAGCGTGACGGTGTCCTGCGGGTCCCGCATGGTGAAGACCGCCAGGTTGAACTGGTTGTTCTGGCCGTCCTTGTAGAGGGCGACGTGCTCGCCGAGGCAGCCCTTGCCCGCGTCGATCATGTTGGCGAGGGCCGGGCCGACCGAGTCGGGTTCGGTGCACGACTTCAGGGTGACGGCTCCGACCTTGGTGAAGCTGCCGCCCTTCCCGTCGGGCACCTTGTCGGGGAAGGCGTCGGCGAGCGGGATCATCGGCCGGTCCGATGCGCTGGGCGCCGCCTCGGGTGCAGGGGCCGCCGCCTGCCTGCTCGCGACGGTCTCCCCGCCGGCCTTCGTCAGGACGAAGAAGACCACGCCCGCGACGGCCAGGCCGATCACCAGCTGCAAGATCAGCGAGATGTTCCGCTTTTTAGTCATGCTCACGACGAACACCCTAGGCGGGCCCGCTGACATTGCAGGTCACAGCGTCATTCCGGTTGCGTGGCGGCCCGGGCGTCGTGGATCGTCAGCGCTCCGGCGAGGTCGAGGTCGGCGTTGGTGCCGTGGGCCCCGGCGCGTACGAGCAGCACCGCGCCGAGCGCCGTGCTCCAGAACGTCCTGACCTCCACGCCGAGCGGACGGTCGGCCTTCCAGCCGCGGCTGTCGGCGAGCCGGCCCACGAAGCGCTCGGACTGCCGGAACAGCAGGCGGAGGTGCTGGTCGACCACGGGGGCGAGTTCGGGCTTGGCGATCCCGGCGGCGAGTGCCCGCGCGACCGACGGGAGCGAGGGCATGGCCAGTACGGCGCGGGCGATGTTGCGCCGGAACGCCGCCGCATCCGGGGCTTGGCGGCCGATGCGCTCGATCCGTCGGGCGTCGTGCAGCAGGCCGAGGAAGGCGGCGTGCACGAGCAGCGAGTCCTTGGACCCGAAGTGGTAGGTGACCTGGTTGGGAAAGACGCCCGCCGCCTTCGCGATCTCCGCGACGCTCACCTCGACGCCGGGCCGCTCCTCGCAGAGCCGCGCGGTCGCCTCGATCAGCCGGCGCCTCGTCGCCAGGCCGCGGGCCGACGTCGATCCGGCTTCGGTTCGCTTCTTCTCCACCCTCGAATTGTATGTGATACAACAAAGCCAATGCCTTGTATGACATACAAGAAAGGTCCAGGGACATGCACGTCGTCGTGACGGGACTCGGCGCGATCACACCACTCGGGGGAGACGTGGCGTCCACCTGGGATGCCCTGCTCGCCGGCGAGTCCGGCATCCGCGGCGGCGTTCCGCACGCGGGCCGTCCCGACATCGTCGCGGGGGCGATGGCGGTCGACCCCGCCGAGTCGCTGCCGCCGGTGCGGGCCAGGCGGCTCGACCGCTCGCAGCAGGCCGCCCTCACCGCCGCGGCCGAGGCCTGGGCCGACGCCGGCGCACCGGACGTGGACCCGGACCGGCTCGCATCGGCGATCGGCACGGGCATCGGGGGCGTACGGACGTTGCTGAAGGAAGACGACGTACTGGAGTCGGCCGGGGCCCGGCGCGTCTCGCCGCGCACGGTCCCGATGCTCATGCCCAATGCGGCCGCAGCGCTGATCAGCATCGAATACGGTGCACGGGCCGGGTCCTACACGCCCGTCTCGGCATGCTCCTCCGGCGCCGAGGCGATCGCTCTGGGGGCCAGGCTCATCCGGGCCGGCGAGGCGGACGTGGTGATCGCGGGCGGGGCAGAGGCGGCGATCACCCCGATCACCGTGGCCGGCTTCGCCCAGGCACAGGCCCTGTCGCGGCACACCGCCGATCCCGCTTCGGCATCCAGGCCGTTCGCCGCGGACCGCAGCGGATTCGTCCTCAGCGAAGGCGCGGCCGTCGTGGTGCTCGAAAGCGCCGAGCACGCCGCCGCCCGGGGCGCGCGCGTCCACGCGGTACTCGCGGGCGCCGGCATCGCAGCCGACGCCCACCACATCACGGCGCCCGCCGCCGACGGCTCCGGTCAGATCTCGGCCATGCGGAAGGCCCTCGCGGGGGCCGGCCTGAGTCCCGAACAGGTCACCCATGTCAACGCCCACGCCACCGGAACCGAGGTGGGCGACGCCGCCGAGGCCCACGCGATCCGGGAGGTCTTCGGCCGCGCCACCGTGACAGCCCCCAAGGCGTCACTCGGCCACCTCTTCGGCGCCGCCGGCGCGGTCGAAGCCCTCATCGCCGTCCTCAGCGTGAAGCACGGCGTCATCCCCCCGACCCGCAACCTCGCCACGGCCGGCGTCGCCCCCGACATCGATCTCGATGTCGTCACCGACCGACGAGACGTCCCCCAAGAGGCCGTCCTCAGCAACTCGTTCGGCTTCGGCGGACAGAACGTCTCGCTCGTCGTCACCCCCTGACGGCCGGCAGCCGCCGAGCCGAGAACGCCCACGTAGCGATCCGACGCGCCTCCCCGGCCCCTGACGGCGGCCGAACGCCGAGCCGGGGAGGCCCACGTAGCGATCTGGGGCGCTCCTGTCTCCGGATGGTGCTCTGGTCGTCGTTTCCCGGCGTCAGAGCCATCCGGGCCGCTGCCGGCCGTCAGGGGGTGACGACGAGCGAGACGTTCTGTCCGCCGAAGCCGAACGAGTTGCTGAGGACGGCCTCTTGGGGGACGTCTCGTCGGTCGGTGACGACATCGAGATCG
>NZ_RPSE01000547.1:0-3212 GCF_003949955.1 Streptomyces sp. WAC05292 | reverse complement strand
GTACCGCCGCCAGGCCGCGGGATCCCACCCCGGCGGCGCCCCGGCCCCGGGCGGCCCCGTATGCGCGCCACCCCGCCCGGCCGCTCCGGAACTCGCAGCACCGGGCTGCGGTGACGCCGATGCGGCGGGCGCGTGCTCGTCCGCAGGGACAACGGACGACGCAGCCGCGCCGGATGGGGCACCCCCGGAAGGAACGTCCGTCACAGCCGATGCGGCCGGCGCATCCGGCACGGAGGGCGGAGCCGAATCAACCGCCCCGGCAGGAACCGCCGACGCGGCCGGTACGGCGTCCACGACAGGCGCTGCCGGTGAGGCAGGCGCAGCCGGCACGGCAGACGAATCGGTCCCGGAAGGCGACTCGGGTGCATCGGCCGCAGCCGGTACGGCAGGACCGACCGGCCCGGAAGGCGACTGCGGTGCACCAGGCACAGCCGGCACGGCAGGCTTGACCGGCCCGGACGGCGACACCGGCGCGGCGGCCGCGGCCGTCCCGGCAGGCGCGGCCGGTGCGCTCGGTGCGGCTTCGGGGTTCCGCGGGGTCGGCACCGGCCCGGCTTCGGCCGGCGTTGCCGCATCGCCCGCCGGCAGCGCCGCGGCCCGCGGCGCCGGGTCCTGCCCGGCCGCGGCGCCGGGCTCCGGAGCCGTATCGTCCGCCGCAGCCGCGGGCTGCGCGCCCGCCACCGGGGTGGCGCCGGACGGGACTTCCGCGGCGTCGCGGTCGTTCGGTCCGTCTGCTGTGGTGGCCATCGGGTTCCCCTCCCTGTCGGCCGCCCCGGCCTGCCTGCCGGGGGCAAGCGGCCAGGGTAGGGCCGTGACGTGGGGGTTCTCCGGGGCCGACCGGGCCTGTGTCAGGACCGTGACAAAGCGCGGGCCGGCGTGCGCCCCGGCGCACACGACCGGCCGGGGCCGCCGGCCCAGTACGCCGGGCCAGTACGCCGACCCCGCACGCCGGCTCAGTACGCCGGCGCCTCCGGCAGCCACGCCGGCAGCGCTTCGGTGCGCGCCAGCCAGGCGGCCGGAAGCACCTCTTCGCCCCGAGCCCCCAGGACGCCGCCGACGATCGCGCACGTCGTGTCGACGTCCCCGCCGACCTGCGCGGTGGTCCAGAACGCCCGCTCGAAGTCGCCGAGCGAGCGGGCCGCCGACCACAGCGCGAACGGCACGGTGTCGTGCGCGGTGGTGCGCCGCCCGCAGCCGAGCACGGCGGCGACCGTGGTCGCGTCCCCGTAGTCCAGCATGTCCCGCGCCCGCCGCAGCCCCGCCCCCACCGCACTGCGCGGCACGAGCGCGATCACACCGTCCAGCAGGTCCTCCGCCTTCGGCGGGCCGGCCGGGTCCGCGGCGAGTGCGGCCGCCGCGGCGACCGCCATGGCGCCGCAGACCGCCTCGCGGTGCTGGTGGGTGGTGTAGGCGGAGATCTCCGCCTGGTGCGTGGCCTGCTCCGGGTCGTCGGCGTACCAGGCACCCAGCGGCGCGATCCGCATGGCGGCGCCGTTGCCCCAGGAGCCCTGGCCGTTGAACAGTTCGGCGGCCAGCGTCCGCCAGTCCCCGCCCTCGCGTACGAGGCGGAGCATCCGGTTCACGGCCGGCCCGTAGCCGCGGTCGAAGTCGTGGTGGCGGGCGAAGGAGTCGGCGAGGGCGTCCTGGTCGATGCGGCCGTGGAGGGCCAGCACCGCGAGGATCGAGCACGCCATCTCGGTGTCGTCGGTCCACTGCCAGGTGCCCGAACCGCCGGGCAGTTCACGGCGCTTGAGGGAGGGGTAGTTGGCGGGGACGAAGTACTGGGAGCCCAGGGCGTCCCCGAGGGCCAGCCCGCGGAGGCTGGCGAGGGCGCGTGCGTAGCGCCTTCCGGAAGAGGAGTCAGCGGTCATCGCGCGTCACTTTAGCCGTCCAGGTCGTAAGGCTCGGGTGTGGTCCACCGCTCGAACGGGCGGTCCAGGCGGTATCGGCCGTCCGCTCCGAGCCCGAGGATCCGGTAGTCGCCGTTCCCGGGATTGGAGAGGCATTCGAATTCGGCCACCGACCAGTGGAACCACCGCATGCAGAACAGCCGCATCGTCAGCCCGTGCGTCACGAGCAGGACGTTCGGCGGGTGGTCGGGGGCCTCGAAGCTGCGGTAGAGGCTCTCCAGGAAGGAGCCGACCCGGTCGTAGACGTCGGCGCCGGACTCCCCCTGCGCGAACCGGTAGAAGAAGTGGCCGTAGGCGTCCCGGTAGGCCTTCTGCAGGCGGACGTCCTCCCGGTCCTGCCAGTTCCCCCAGTCCTGCTCCCGCAGCCGCGGCTCCTCGCGGACCCGCACCCGGGCCGGGTCCAGGCCCAGGTCGCGGAAGGTCTGGAGGGTGCGCCGGTACGGGGAGACGTACGCGCTGACCCGCTCCTCGCCGAAGAGCTCCCGCAGCCGCACGCCCGCCGCCGCGGCCTGCTCGTGGCCGAGGCCGGTCATCCGCAGGGCGTGGTCGGGCTCCCGCTCGTACACGGTGTCGTCGGCGTTGCCCTCGGACTCCCCGTGCCGGAGGAGGACGATGCGCCGTGGTCGTGCCATCCCACGACACTATGCGGCGTACGGCGCCCCCGGCACCCGGGCACGCCGGTACGACCCTCCGATCTTCGTACGGTCACACCGTCCAGGATGCTTCGAGGTCGACGACGTCCCCGGTGAGGGCCTCGACGTCGGCCTCGGTCTGGGCGCGCAGCGACAGCCGCTCGACCCGCTCCTGCCGGTACTTGCCGTGTTCCGCGGCGGCGTGCCACATCGACAGCACGAGGAACTCGCGGCCGGGGGCCTCGCCGAAGAGTCCGCGGACCATCCCCGGCGAGCCGGCCATGGCCGGGTTCCACACCTTCTCCTGCATGAGCGCGAAGTGGTCGACGCGCCCCTCCCGCACCCGGGTGTGGGCGACGCGGACGACGTCGGCGTCGGTGAAGCGGGGCTCGAAGCCGGTCTTCACGTCGAAGCGGTGGTCGAAGAGGCTCACCCGCGCGTCGGTGTAGGTCCCGGCCTGGGCGGCGGCCAGCCGGTCGTGCGAGCGGGCCATGAAGGAGTCGTAGAAGGAGCGGCTCTCCCAGAACGCGAAGACATGCGCGACCTCCGTGCTGGCCCCGACCGGCACCATCGGCCTCGCCATGTCCTGCGACACCACCGGTGTCGAGCCGGACCTGGCCCTGGTGAAGTTCAAGAAGCTCGTCGGCGGCGGCTCGATGCAGATCGTCAA
>NZ_RPSE01000546.1:0-3229 GCF_003949955.1 Streptomyces sp. WAC05292 | reverse complement strand
ACCGCCGAGATGGACGACGCCCGCAAGCAGCAGTTCGTCGCCGAGTGGGGCGACAAGGTCGCCGGCGACCTTGTCGCCCCACTCGGCGAAGAACTGCTGCTTGCGGGCGTCGTCCATCTCGGCGGTGATGCCCTGGATGCCCTCGGTGGCGGCGCCCATCCGGAAGTGGTGGACCAGCAGGGTGCCCTCGCCGTCGGGCTCGATGGTGAAGCCCCAGACGCTGTCCTGCTTCTCGCCCTTGCTGTTGTGCATGGCCCACTGGAAGGTGCGGCCCGGCTCGGCGGCGACGACCTCGGCGTAGGTGGTCCACCGGCCGCGGACCACCGGTGCCCAGGCGACGACGTCCTCGGCGCGCTCGTTGTCGCCGCGGAAGACGGAGCCGACGGCGCCCGGCTCGCCGGTCGTCCACTCGCCGCCGAGGCATTCGGGGCTCCACTCGCCCATCCGGGCCAGGTCGCTGACCGCGGCGTAGACCTCGGCCGGGGTGGCGGCGACGTGGACCTGGGCCCGCGACCTGAAGAGGGGGTTCTGGGTGCCGCTCATGTCTGCTTCCTCCTGCGGTGGGACGTTCCAACTGCCGTCTGCGGCCCCCTTCTTGGCGGCCCGGCTAGATGAACCATACAGTTCAGTTCAACTGAACGCAACGGTACAGTTCAGTTCGGTTCTAGACTGGGCCCGCAGCCGGAGAGAGTTGGGATGAGCGCCATGACCGCACACAGCACCGCCGAGACCGCGCGGCCCGCCGCGACCCCCGCGGGGGCGCCCACCGGCGCGCGGGCCGCCCGCAAGCGGCAGGCGATCCTGGCCGCCGCCCGCACGGTCTTCCTGCGCGAGGGCTTCGGGGCGGGCGTGGACCAGCTCGCCGCCGAGGCCGGCGTCTCCAAGGTCACCGTCTACAACCACTTCGGCAGCAAGGAGAACCTCTTCAACGCCGTCATCGGGCAGACCCTCGACGAGGCCCTGGAGGTCGCCCAGTCGGTGATACAGGCCCGCCTCGCGGAGTCCGACGACGTCCGCGCCGACCTCGTGGAGGCCTGCCGCACCTGGGTGGCCGGCCTGACCACGCCGGACGTCCTCGCGCTGCGCAATGTCATCGCCGGCGAGCGGCACCGCTTCCCGGAGCTCGGCCGCACCTGGCAGGAGGAGGGCCCCGGCCGCCAGCACGCGGCCCTCGCCGCGGCGCTGGGCCGGCTGGACGAGCGCGGGCTGCTGCGCATCCCCGACATGGAGCTGGCGGTGCTCCAGCTGTCCGGGCTGGTGCTCTCCCCGCACCTGGTCTACGGGGTGTACGGGACCCACCTCGGCGAGGAGCTCGGCGAGCGGCTGATCCAGGGCGGGGTGGACATGTTCCTCAACCAGTACGGCACCGGCGCCTGAGCCGAAGCGGGCCGCGGCGGGCCGCTTCGGCCGCCGCGCGCTCCCGCGCGGGAGCGCGCGGAACCCCCCGGGCCGGTGCACCGGGGGGTTCCGCGCGCCGCGTACGGCTCGCGCGTCAGCCGTCGTAGCGGCCGAGGCGGTCGCAGGCGTAGTCGTCGAAGGCCTGCTCGACCTCCTCGGCGCTGTTCATGACGAACGGCCCGCTCCGCACGACCGGTTCGCCGATCGGCAGGCCGCTCAGGAAGAGCAGGTCGGCGCCGACCGGCCCGCCCGCGAGCCGTACCGCCCCGCCGTCGTCCGCGAGGACGGCCAGCTCGCCGTCGAAGACCTCGGCCGTGCCCACGGCGCCGCTGCCGGAGAGCACGTACACCGCCGTGTTCCACCCCGCGGGTGCGGGCAGGCGGGCGCTCTCGCCCGGTGCGAGGCAGGCGTGGACGACGGTCGCGGGAGTCGGCGTCCCGACCGGTCCGGTCACGCCCAGCGCCGTGCCGGCGATGACCTTGAACCAGGAGCCGTCGAGCCTGCGCACCACCGGGATCCGGTCCGCCGGCAGGTGTTCGGCGCGCGGCCGGGCCCCCTTGTGCGCGGCGGGCAGGTTCACCCACAGCCGGAGGTGGTGCTGGAGGCCGCCCGCCCGGAGGAACTCCGGCGCCGGCTCCGCCGAGTGGACGACGCCGGCGGCGGCGGTCAGCCGGTGCACGTCCCCCGGGGCGAGGGCGGCGCGCGAGCCGGTCGAGTCGGCGCACTCCAGCGGGCCCTCCAGGACGTAGGTGAGCGTCTCGAAGCCGCGGTACGGGCGGTCGGGCGCGCCCTTGGCCTCGCCCGGCCCGCACTGCGCCGGGCCGGTCTGGTCGACCGTCAGGAAGGGGTCGAGGAAGGGGATCTGCGGCGTCGGGAAGGCACGGCGGACCGGGTACCCCTCGCCCTCCGGCGTGTGGAGCGGCTGCAGGACGTCGGCCACCGAGCGGATCGCGGTGGCCGCGGTGACGGCGGAACCCAGGGTGGTCATGATGCCTTCTCTCGTCGTGTGTTCGGGGTCGTCCTTCCCAGTTCAATGAACTATACAGTTCAGTTCAGTTGAGGCAAGGTCCGCGGCAACTGACAGATACCGCCGCGCCCCGTTGTCCCGGGGGCGCGCCCCCGCCCACACTCCTGCCATCCCCACCGACGCCCACCACGGACTCGCAGGGGCATGCGGACGGCCCCGGCCGCCCCCGCCGTGCGCTGCGCATGCTCCTGCGGAAGGACAGCCATGACCGATCTCAGGATCCTCGCCATCTCCGGCAGCCTGCGCGCGGCCTCGTACAACAGCGCCCTCGTGCGCGCCGCCCGGAAGTTCGCCCCCGGCGGCCTGGACATCGAGGTCTACGAGGGCCTGCGGGACATCCCGCCGTACGACGGCGACGTGGAGGCCGAGGCGCTGCCGGAGCCCGTCGCCGACCTGCGGCGCCGCATCACCGAGGCCGACGGGCTGTTCATCGCCACCCCCGAGTACAACTACGGCATCCCCGGCGTCCTCAAGAACGCCCTGGACTGGGCGAGCCGCCCCGCCCTCGACTCCTCCCTGACCGGCAAGCCCGTCGCCATCGCCGGCGCCGCCCCCACGAACTTCGGCACCGTCCGCGCGCAACTCGCCCTGCGCCAGATGTTCCTGTGGACGGACTCCCGGGTCGTCGTCAAGCCGGAGCTGCAGATCTTCCGCGCCCACGAGCGCTTCGACCAGGCCAACAACCTGACCGACGACACCACCGTCGAGATCCTGCAGGAACTGCTCGCCGCGCTCGCCGCGAAGATCCGCGAAACCCGCGCCCTCGCGGCCGGAGCGCTCTGACCGCCCCGCTCACCCCACCCC
>NZ_RPSE01000545.1:0-3253 GCF_003949955.1 Streptomyces sp. WAC05292 | reverse complement strand
CCGTAGCAGCCCGGGGCCTCGGCCCGGGCTGCTACGGGGTGCGCTGGTGGCGCAGCCGGGCCGAGACCCAGCGGGCCCGGCGGCGCAGGATGCGCGGGATTCCCAGCCGTGGGTCGTGGCCCTCGCGGCCCGTCCTCCCGTACGCGCCCGGCGTCGCTGCCGGGCGGCGGTCGCGTGCGGTGTCACCGTGGTCGTGCGTCCAGCCCATACAACGAGCTGTGCCCGGGCCCCAAGGTCCGTAACCCCTTCCGCGGCGGCCAATTGGCCTATGCGCGCGGCAATTGAATGCTTGTAGGACCGCGGGGCCGACAATCCGTCAGGTCGGTCAGCGGTCGGGCTCGGGGTCCTTCAGCCAGCCGATCAGCTCGGACGAGAAAGCGGCCGGGTCCTCTTCGTGCGGGAAGTGCCCGAGGCCGTCGAACAGCCGCCAGCGGTAGGGGGCTTCGACGAACTCGCCGGATCCGGCGGCGCTGCGCGTGCGCATCACCGGGTCGAGCGAGCCGTGCATGTGCAGCGTCGGCACCCGTACCGGCATCTTCATGCGGCGGTTGAACTGGAGCCCGTCCGGCCGGGCCATGGAGCGCATCATCCAGCGGTACGGCTCGATCGAGCAGTGCGCGGTCGACGGGATGCACATGGCCCGCCGGTAGACCGCGAGGTCGTCCTCCGCGCCGCCCTCGCCAAGCCGCGGCCCGGACCAGTCACGGATGAGCCGGCCGACGAGCGCCCCGTCGTCGGCGACGAGCTGCCGCTCGGGGATGAACGGACGCTGGAATCCCCAGATGTGCGAACTCGCCCGGGTCTGGCCGACGTCGGACAGCATCGCCGAGCGCCAGCGCCGCGGGTGGGGCATCGACACGACGGCGAGCCGGCGCACCAGCTTGGGCCGCATCACGGCGGCCGTCCAGGCGAGGTAGCCGCCGAGGTCGTGCCCGACGAGCGCGGCGTCCGGCTCGCCGAGGGAGCGGATCACCCCGGTGACGTCCAGGGCCAGGTTGGCGGGGTCGTAGCCGCGCGGGGTGCGGTCGCTTCCGCCGACGCCGCGCAGGTCCATGGCGACCGCGCGGTAGCCGGCGTCGGCGAGGGCGGTCAACTGGTGCCGCCAGGTCCACCAGAACTGGGGGAATCCGTGCAGGAGCAGGACGAGCGGGCCGTCACCGAGCTCGGCGACGTGGAACCGGGCGCCGTTGGCGGCGACGTCCCGGTGGGTCCACGGCCCGTCGAGGCGCACCGCCGTCGCGGTGGTCGGCGGTGTGCTGGGGTCCGATGCGCTCGCTGTCATGAGGACGAGCGTGCCACACCCACCGCCTTGTCACTCAACGGCCGCGGATGCGGCTTGACGGTGCCGATGACCGCCGCGGTCTCCTTCATGGAGGCGATGGACTTCTCCGGCGGCTTGACCTTCTTGAACTTGGACACCGCGATCAGCGACAGCAGGCCCGCGATCAGCAGGAACGCCGCGCCGACGATGAGGAACGACCAGGCGAGGCCGAGCCCGAGGTTGTGGATGCCGTACGCCGCGGCGAAGCTCAGCACGGGCAGGGAGAACAGGGCGAACACCCCGGCGACCGAGATGGCGGCGCCCCCGACGCCCGCGCGCTTGACGTCCTGGCGGATCTCCGCCTTGGCGAGGGCGATCTCGTCGTGCACCAGGGCGGACATCTCGGCGGTGGCCGAGGCGACCAGCTGGCCGAGTGTGCGCTCGGCTCCTTGCGCCCCTTGGTCCACTGCGGTCATCGCTCTCTCCCTCTGTCGTCTGCCGGCGGCTGTCCTCCGTCGGACACAAGCGTTCAGTTCAGATCATGCCGGACGGTCGCCCGGCGCGCTGGACCCGGCCGCCCCTTCGGCGTTGCCGCCGGGCCCCCCGGAGCCGGCCGCGGCCGCGGCGGCGCGGGCGAGGCGGCGGTGCTCGGCGGCCTTGTCCTCGTGGATCCGCGCCATGCGCAGGTGGTACTGCGGGTTGCCGGCCTCGTAGACGTCCGGGATGCCGTCGTGGTCCTCGTCGAGCTCTTCCGCCTCGGAGAGGGCTCGGTACGTGCGGTCGCGCAGCTTGAGCAGCACGCCCGCCAGGACCGCGGCGACGAGGGAGCCGACCAGGACGGCGGCCTTCACCTCCTCGGCCAGTCGGGGGTCGTCGGCGAAGGCGAGTTCGCCGATCAGCAGCGACACGGTGAAGCCGATGCCGGCAAGCCCGGACACGGCGAGGACGTCCGGCCAGGCCAGGTCCTTGTTGAGCTCGGCCCGGGTGAAGCGCGCGGCGAGCCAGGTGCCGCCGAAGACGCCGGCCGTCTTGCCGACGACCAGGCCGAGGACGACACCGAGGGGCTCCGGCCGTGCGAAGACCTGGGCGAGGGCCCCGCCGGAGAGGGGGACGCCGGCGGAGAACAGGGCGAACAGCGGGACGGCGATGCCCGCGGACAGCGGCCGGACCAGGTGCTCGATGTGCTCGCCGGGGGAGTCCTCCTCCCCTTCCCTGCGGGTGCAGCGGAGCATGAGCCCCATGGCGACGCCGGCGATGGTGGCGTGGACGCCGCTGTTGTACATCAGCGCCCACACGGCGGCGGCGAGGGGGACGTACACGTACCAGCCGCGCACGCCCGTGCGCAGCAGGAGCCACATGAGGGCCAGGCCGGCGAGGGCGCCGGCGAGCTGCGGGAGGCGGATGTCGCCGGTGAAGAAGACCGCGATGATCAGAATGGCGAAGAGGTCGTCGACGACGGCGAGGGTGAGCAGGAAGGCGCGCAGCGCGGACGGCAGCGAGGTGCCGATGACCGCGAGCACGGCCAGCGCGAAGGCGATGTCGGTGGCGGTCGGGACCGCCCATCCGCCGAGCGAGCCGCCGCCCGCCGTGTTGACGGCCGTGTAGACCAGCGCGGGTACGGCCATGCCGCAGACGGCGGCGATCACGGGCAGGGCGGCTGCCCTGGGGTCCCGGAGGTCGCCCGCGACGAGTTCGCGTTTGAGCTCGATGCCGGCGACGAAGAAGAAGAGCGCGAGGAGGCCGTCGGCCGCCCAGTGCTGGAGCGAGAGGTCCAGTCCGAGCGCGGCGGGGCCGAAGTGGGCATCGCGGACGGTGTCGTAGCTCGCGGAGATCGCCGGGATGTTGGCCCACAGCAGGGCGGCGACCGCGGCCGCCAGGAGGACGACGCCGCCGACGGTCTCGGTGCGCAGGGCGTCCGCCACGTAGCGGCGCTCGGGCAGGGAGAGGAGGCCGAGGAACGTGCGGCCTGTGGGGGAGTCGGCGGCGTCGTCC
>NZ_RPSE01000544.1:0-3270 GCF_003949955.1 Streptomyces sp. WAC05292 | reverse complement strand
CGCCCGCACCGCCCGCCGCACGCCGCCCCGGGCGCCGCGAGGCCCCGCCGCCGCAGCAGGAGCCCCCGCCGCCGGACCCGGGCGTCGAGGACCCCGTGCGGTTCTACGCCGCCCGCGTCGGCGCCGCCGCCGAGGAGGCAGCCGCCCTGCCCGCCGGCACCGGCATGCCCGTACGCGTCCCCGGCGCGGCCGCCCTGCCCCGCATCCTCGACATCCAGCGCGCCCTGCGCTCCCTCCAGCGGCACCGCCCGCCCGGACCGCCGGCCCGGATGGTCCTCGACGAACCGGCCACCGCCGAGGCCAGCGCCCGCGCCCTCGGCCTCGTCATCCCCGTCCTGCGGCCGGAGAGCCGCCGCGAGGCCACCATCCGCCTCGTCATGGACGCCTCCCCGTCCATGGCCGTCTGGCAGGACATGTTCGAGGAGCTCCGCACCGTCTGCGAACGCCTCGGCGCCTTCCGCGACGTCCAGGTCCACTACCTCCACCGGCTCGCCGACGGCCGGGCCGCCCTCGGCCGCGGGCCCGCCCCCGGCACCCGGCTGCGCTCCGGCGACCAGCTCCGCGACCCCAGCGGACGCGCCCTCACCATGGTCGTCTCCGACTGCGCCGGCGCCCTGTGGCGGGAGGGCGAGGCCCAGCGGCTGCTGCACCGCTGGGCCGAGTGCACCCCCTGCGTCGTCGTCCAGCCGCTGCCGCAGCGGCTCTGGAACCGCAGCTGGCTGCCGACCGAGCGGGGCACCCTCGCCCGGATCGAGGGCGGCGCCGGCCGGCTCCGCTTCCGGCCCGACCGGCCGCCGCGCCACGGCCGGCCCGGCGGCGGGCTCGCCGTGCCCGTCCTGCCGCCGAACGCCACCGCCCTCGGCGCCTGGGCCCGCCTCGTCGCCGGGCTCGGGCCCGGACCCGTCCCCGCCGAGGTGGGCCGCGTCCTCGCCGACCACCCCGCCGCGCCCGTTCCCCCGCCGCGGGCCGTGCGGCCGCCGGAGGAGCTGGTGCGCCGCTTCCGCTCCGCCGCCTCCCCGCGCGCCGTCCAACTCGCCGTCTACCTGTCGGCCGCGCCGCTGACGCTGCCCGTGATGCGGCTCGTCCAGCGGACCATGCTGCCCGACTCCGAGCCCTCCGACCTCGCGGAAGTCCTGCTCAGCGGGCTGCTGCGGCGCGGCCCCGCCCCCGGCCAGTGGTACGAGTTCACGCCCGGCGTGCAGGACGTGCTGCTCGGGCCGCTCGGCCGGGACGACGCCGCGCTCGTGCTGAAGCACTGCTCCGAGTACGTCCTCGCGCACTTCGGGCGCGGCGTGCGCAACTTCCCCGCCCTGGCCGTCGCCCAGCTCACCGGGGAGTCGGCCGTCGAGGACGACCCGGAGGGGCGCGTCCCCGCCGGCCGGCTGCCCCAGGCCTTCGCCGAGGTGTCCGCCCGCGTCGTACGCCGCTACCTGCCCGGCCCGGCCGTACCGGACGACGCCGCCGACCGGGAGCCGCCCGCCCCTCCGCCCCGGCGGTCCTGGGCCGTGCGCACCGCCCGCGACCGGCTCGCCGCGCACGACGCGGACGGCGGCGCCGAGCGCGGCCTGTACGAGGCCGCCGCCGTACTGCGCCGCGCCGTCGCGGCACCCGCCGGGCCGGGGGACGCCGCCGGAGAGGCGGAGTGCGAGCTGGCCGAGGTACTGCTGCGGCTGTGGGCCCGGCAGCGCGACCCCGAGCTGCTCGCCGAGGCCGAACAGGCCGTGCGGGGGCTCGCCGCGGCGCCCGCCCGCGCCCTCCTCGGCCGGGTGCTGTACGAGCGGGCCCTCGCCGAACGGCCGGACGCCGAACTGCTGGACGCCGCCGAGCTGGAACTCGCCGCCGCGGCCGCCCTCGCCGGCGACGACCCGCGGCTGCGGCTGGACTGCGTCCTGCGGCGGGTGCAGGCCCTCGTCCTGATCGCCGAAATGCGCGACGACCCCGGGGCGCTGCGGGAGGCGCGGGCCGCGCTGGAGGTCCTCGCCGGCCAGGCCCCCGACCGGGTGCTGCGGCCCGCCCTCGGGAGGGTCCTGCTGGCGCTGCTGCCCCGGCTGCGCGACGCGGCCGAGCGGACCGCGCTCGCTGAGGAGGCCGCAGGGCACCTGGCGTCGGCGCTGCCCGGCGCCGCCGCCGGCGGCGGCCCGGCGGAGTGCGCGGCAGGGCAGCCCGGCCCCGACGCGGCCGAGGCGGCGCGGCTGCGCGTCGACCTCGCCACCGCCCTGCGGCACCTGCCCGCCCGCCTCGAAGAGGCCGCCGGCCACCTCGACCTCGTCCTCGCCGAACCCGGCTGCGACCCGGAGCTGCGCCTGGCCGCCCTCGTCTGCCGGGCCCGGGTGCACCGGGCCCGGTACGCGCGCGACGGCGACCCCGAGGCCCTGGAGCAGGCCGCCGACGCCTACGGCCGGGCCCGGAGGCTGATCCCCCGGGACGGCGAGGCGTACGGCGAGCTGCTGCCCGAATGGGGCGAGGCCCTGCTGGAGCGGGCCCGCGCCGCGGGCGGCCGCCGCTTCGCCTCGGCGGCCGTACGCGTGCTCCGCGACAGCCGGGCCGCGGTCCCGCAGTCCGACGGCCGGTCCGCGCACCGCCTGGTGCGGCTCGCGGAGGGGCTGCGGCTGCGGCACGGCTACGAGGGCGACGTGGTGGACCTGCGGGAGGCCGAGTACCTGCTGGAGCTGGCCGTCCGGCAGAGCCGCAGCCCCCTGGAGCAGGCGAGGGCCTGGCGGGAGCACGGCGACGTCCAGCAGGAGATCCACGCCCACACCCGGGCCCTGGACCGCCTGGACCGGGCGGCGGACTCCTACCGGCGGGCCTGGCGGGCGGCCCTGGACGGCGACCGGGCCGAGCGGCGCGAGGTGGCCGTCGAGCTGGCCGCCCGGGTGCAGGAGCTGCGGGGCGAGGTGCTGGAGCGGCTGGCCCGGCCCCGGGCCGCGCTCGACGCCTACCGCTCGGCCCTGGAGCTGTGGCGGCGGCTCGGCGAGGAGGCCGCGGACCGGCGGGAGGCGCTCGGCTCCCGCGTCCGCACCCTGGAGGCCGGGCTGTGACACCCCGCGAGGCACCGGACCCTGAGGCCCGGACGGCAGCGAACGGCGGCACCGAACGGACAGCGCACCCGACGGACACGGCGAACCAGCAGGGGGACGGGCAGCCCATGGCGATTCGGCAGCAGAATGCACGGACGGAAGTGGCCGGACACCCGGGGCCCGGCCCGGCGGCGGAGGGGGTGCCTCCCGCGAGGCACCCCGCCGACCGGACCCCGGCCCGCCGGCCCGCACC
>NZ_RPSE01000543.1:0-3271 GCF_003949955.1 Streptomyces sp. WAC05292 | reverse complement strand
GTGTCCCGCCCGCCACACTCCGGGTGCAGCCAACCGGGGACGGATCGAACACCAGGCCGCCCGACGTGCACCCCCCGCGACCGCCGGGCGGCCTGGTGTTCGATCCGTCCCCGGTTGGCTGCACCCGGAGTGTGGCGGGCGGGACACAAGGGCAGGATCGTGACGACTGCACCGTTTGTGCGGTCCGCGTGGCACGTTGAGAAGGATCAGCACCAATGGCAACAGGCATCGTGAAGTGGTTCAACGCGGAGAAGGGGTTCGGCTTCATCACGCAGGACGCGGGCGGCCCCGACGTCTTCGTCCACTTCTCCGCGATCCAGTCCTCCGGGTACCGGTCGCTGGAGGAGAACCAGAAGGTCGAATACGACGTGGTCCAGGGCCCCAAGGGCCCCCAGGCGGAGAACGTCGTCCCCCAGTCCTGACCCGGACGCCACTCACGCACAGCGCGAGACGTGGGCAGCGGGCCCCGCCGGGAGGCATCCGGCGGGGCCCGCGACCGTCCGGCCCGCAGGGCGGGCGGCCCCGCGGCTCAGCCGCCCGTCCGGAGCGAGATCGCCGCGACGGGGCACGCGCGGACGGCCTCCCGCAGCAGGGCGCTGCCGCGGCCGTCCTCCCGCCCCGGCAGCACCTGCCCGAAGCCGTCGTCGTCCTGCGTGAACACCTCGGGCGCGGTCAGGGCGCACTGGCCGGCACCGATGCAGACCCCGCGGTCGACGTGGACGGCGGCGACGGCGGTGCCGTCGCCGGTGCGCCGCCCGTGCGGCGCGCCGCCGCTCACCACGCCACCGGCAGCTCGACCATGCCCTGGAGGGTGTCGCCCGGCTTGAACGGGATGCGGTCCGGCTCGGCCGCCAGCCGCAGCCCGGGCAGCCGCGCGAACAGCGTGCCCAGTGCGATCTCCATCTCGGCCCGCGCCAGGTTCTGCCCCAGGCACTGGTGCACGCCGAAGCCGAAGCCGAGGTGGTGGCGGGCCGGACGGTGCCAGTCGAGGACGTCCGGCCGCTCGAAGACGGAGGCGTCCCGGTTGATGACGGAGGTGGAGAAGACGACCCCGTCGTCGGCCCGGACCGTCACACCGCCCACCTCGATGTCCTCGGTGGCCACCCGCAGCATGCCGTCCGCGATCGACAGGAACCGCATCAGCTCCTCCACCGCGGCCGGGAGCAGCGAGGGGTCCTCCCGCAGCTCCGCCAGCTGCTCCGGATGCCGCAGCAGGGTGAACGTCCCCAGCGAGATCATGTTCGCCGTGGTCTCGTGGCCCGCGATCAGCAGGACCGCCGCGAGCGACACCAGCTCGCCGGTGTCCGTCCCGCCCGCCTCCGGGTGCCGGCCGACCAGCTCGTCCAGGAGGCCCTCGCCGGGGTCGGACCGCTTCCGCTCGATCAGCCGCGCCAGGTAGGCGTCGATACGGGCTCGGGCGTCCTCGACGTCGGCCCTCTCCGGGCCGCGCAGCAGCCGGCGCGACTGCTCCTCGAAGAACTCGTGGTCCTCGTACGGGACCCCCAGCACGTCGCAGATCACCATCGACGGCACCGGCAGGGCGAACGCGCCGACCAGCTCCGCCCGCGGGCCGCGCGCCACCATGGCGTCGATCAGCCGGTCCACCGTCTCCTGGATCCGGGGACGCAGGGCCGCGGTCCGCTTCAGGGTGAAGCTCGGGATCAGCATCCGGCGCTGCGCGTTGTGCTCCGGGTCGTCCACGCCGATCAGGGCGGTGCGGCGGTCGCGCAGGCCCGCGAAACGCGGGGTGGGGGCGGGGAAGGCCGCGTTCTGCCGGTCGGAGGACAGGCGGCCGTCGGCGAGGAGGGCGCGCGCCTCGGCGTGCCCGGTGACGATCCACACGGAGCGGCCGTCGAAGAGGCTCACCCGGGACAGGGGGCGCCCCGCACGCAGGGGTTCGTAGGCGGTCGGCGGGTGGTAGGGGCAGGTCCGGTTCTGCGGGAAGGCAACGGTCTCTGACATGCGGCACCTCGTCGGCGTGGTCCGGGGGCTCCGTCGTGCCCGGGCCCATTACATGCCCTGGGCATCTATTCCACCCATACCCGTTCCGGCCAGATGGCCGCCGCGTCCGCACGGGTGCCGGGTCCTGCCGCGCCCGGCGGACGCGGGCCTCAGGGCGCGCCGAGGTTCTCCCGCAGGAACGCCCGGAACTCCTCGGGCGCCGCCGCACCCTCGTACCGCGCCGCCTCCCGCCCGTCGCGGAGGATGAGCACGGTCGGCGCCGAGGTGACACCGAACTGCCTGGTGGGGCCGGGGCAGCGGGTCATGTCGGCGCGCACCGCCGTCAGGCGCGGCCCGTACTCCGCGGCCGCTTCGGCCGCGAGCAGGTCGATCTCGCGGCTCGCCGCCAGGGCCTTGGGCCAGGCCCCGACGAAACAGGCCAGAACCGGCCCCTCGGCCATCCGCAGGACGAACGCGAACTCCTCGTCCTCGGCGGGCCGGTGTACGCGATGTGCCATGGCGGTGCTCCTGCTGCGTTGTCAGTGGCGTCTGTGAAGCTGGCGGGTATGGACGAGAGGATGCTCCGGCGCCGGGTCTACGGCGCCGACCACGAAGACCCCGACCCCGGCCCGCAGCCCGGCCGCCAGTACGGCGAACTGGTCGGCGGGCCCCTCGACGGGCTCCTGCTCGACATCACGGGATGGAGCGCGCGCCGCCTCGCCGAGGAGGCGGCGCTCCCCACGGAGATAGGCCGCTACGGTCCGGGCGGCCGCGCCCACTACCGCCGGCGGGCCGACGATCCGGCCCGCTGGGACTGGTCGGGCGACAGCCGCTGAGCGCCCCGCGGGGGGCGCCCGGCGGGCAGGGTCCGGCGGCCGCCGGACCGGCAGCGCCTCAGCGGGATGCCGCCCCGCGGCTCACGCTGCGCGCCCACAGCACGAGCGGCACCTGCAGCGGCAGCCGGCCGAACGCCACGGCCCGGTGGGCGGGCGAGCGGTGGCGCGCGTCGGCGGCCATCTGCAGGTTCGCGGGGAAGACCCCGGCGAAGAGCGCCGCCGCGGCCAGCCCGGCCATCCGGCGGGTCCGCGGATGGGCGATCCCCGCCGCCACCACCAGCTCCGCCGCACCGCTCGCGTACGTCCACAGCCGCGGGCTGCCCGGCAGTGCACGCGGGACGATCGCGTCGAACGGCTTCGGCGCGACGGCGTGCGCCACCCCCATGGCGGCCAGGAAGCCGGCGAGGAGCGCGGGGGAGGAAGGGGTGCGCGGCACGGGGCTGGCCTTTCGCCGGGAACAGGGGGCCCCGGCATCGTACTGGTCGGTAGGGCCA